>NZ_JBHLYW010000012.1:0-27607 GCF_042431625.1 Flavobacterium procerum
TTTAACTAAAGATTTACCGCCTTTAGAAAATGCTGTCAACACAACTTGGTCTTGCGAGTAAGTTGTTGGCAATACAATTACGTTAGCGCCATTTTCTAAAGTATATCCTTTTGCAGCAGCAATTCCTGGTACTTCAAATGTTTTTTTGACTGCGGCAGGTTTTAATTCTTTTGCAATCAAAGGTTCATTATTTGCCTTTTTTGTATAAGGTTCTAAAGTCTTGTTTTCGACTTTTTTCATCACTCCAACTACAGCTTCTTTTGTAGGGAAATTTGCTTTGTCTTCATCAGAACCTGTTACCAAAACCACTTGATTCGTTGGCTTCTGAATGGTTTTGATATAAGCATTTATTTCCTCTAAAGTGATGCTTTTGATAATGCCTACGATTAATTTATAATCGTCTTCGGCAGAAAGAAACGGTTTTGCTTTCAAGAAATAATTCGTCAGTTTATCTGCCCAGCTGTCATTGTCCACTTTGTCTTTATTGCTGATAAAATCATCGTATGAACTGATAAAAAGCTTTTTAGTTCTATCCAATTCAGTTTGTGCAATTCCAAAACGTTTTAAACGTTCCGCTTCTGTATAAGCATCTTCAAAAGCTTCCAGAGTTTTTCCTTTTTTGGCTGCAGCTGAAATATTGAATGAAGTATTTAATCTTGAAATGGGCTGAAAAAAAGTTCCAAGATTTAAGGCTGAACTTTGATTTTTTAGAATTAACTCTTTAAAACGATTGTTTAGAATACTGGTATAAAAAGAATTCATTACGTTTTTACGGCTCAAAATGCTGTCTTTTACCAAAGGTTCATCTAAGACATACTGCAGCGTAATATTGGTTGACGAAGCTTCTTTATCAGATGCTGTTCCAAAATACAATTCATCATGTTTTGGAATTTCAAAATAGGTGCGAGGCGCTACTTTTTTAGCTAAAGGAATTCCAGAAAATATAGTTTTTACTTTCTGTTCCATTGCTTTTACATCAATATCTCCCACAATAATTACGGCTTGTAAATCGGGTCTGTACCATTTTTTGTAATAGTTTCTCAATTCAGGATATTTGAAGTTATTGATGATATTTAAATCTCCAATAACATCTCTTTTGCTGTATTTTGAACCTTTGTACAAAACAGGATCAGTCTGCATTTTTAAACGAAAATCACTTGTACGGCGTGTTCTCCATTCTTCGCGGATAACGCCTCTTTCAGCATCGATTTCTTCATTGGTCAAAGAAAGAGAACCCGACCAGTCGTGCAAAACCCAAAGCGTAGAATCGATTAATTTTTCATTCGTAACCGGAACAGTACTGATGTTGTAAACCGTTTCGTCATGAGCCGTATAAGCATTGATGTCTTTTCCGAAACTTACGCCATTTTTTTCCAGCATTTTAATGATGCCTTTTCCTTTAAAATGTTCCGTTCCGTTAAACGCCATATGTTCCAGAAAATGGGCCAATCCGTTTTGATTGTCATCTTCTAAAATAGCTCCGACATTCTGGACAAAGTAAAAACTAGCTCTGTCTTTCGGTTCTTCGTTATGCAGAATGTAATACGTCAGACCGTTTTTTAATTTTCCGGTCGTAACGTCTTTATGCAGCGGAATTGTGGTTTTAAACTGCGAAAATGCGCCTTGAAAAGACAAGGACATAATCGCAATAATGATATTTTTTTTAGTATTCATTTTTTTTTGAATTTTATCTTCTATTTCTTCTAATAAGTATAAAAGCACCGCCCAATATGATCAATAAAGGAAAGATTCCAATAAACAAGATTTTATCGATGAAAACCTGATTTGACGTAATCGTGATTTTATTGTCGGTTTTTTGAGGACGAGTAGTATCAATTGGAAATTGAGAATTGCTAAACCAGCTGAAGATATCAGTTACAAATTGAAACGTTCCAGATCCGCCACGGCTTAATTCGGCATTGCCCATAAAATCGGCATCTCCGGCAACAATTATTTTTTGTGTTTTACCATTGATGTTTCTCGTTAAAGCAGTTACAAGCGGAATTTCTTTTGAAGAAGGCTGTTTCTTTAAATCTTCTGAAATAGAAGTAATTCCTGCCTGAGATTCCCAAACCGGCTGCTTATTGGTTTTTAAAAGTGGTGTCACTTTAAATCCAGCATCCTTTGTTGTTGTAACACCGCTGCTTCCTAAAAACGGAATTGGATTATTGATTTTGCTTAATTTGATTACTGTAGAATCAACATTTTTTTGAAGCTCAGTTACTAAGAAATCAGGTGAATTCGTTTCACTTTCCTGCACTAAAGTCTGTTTTGTAAATCCGATTCCTAGTTTATCTGTTATAGAAGCCAAAGCCGAATTGGTTTCTGGTTCTGCCAAAAGCATTACGTTTTTGCCTTGATCGATATATTTGCTGATACGATCAACAGCACCTTGACTTAATTGAGTTTTAGGATCTGCCAAAACAAAAATATCTGTATCAGCAGGAATATTTTGCGCATTAATATCAACCGCAGCAACCTCAAATCCTTGATTGATAAACGAGTTTCTGAATGTTATTTCGTTAAATCCAGTCTTATAATTTTTATCTCCATTTTTTTCAATGCTGCGTTCCATATTTCCAGTTGCAAATACAATTTTTACAGGATTAGAAACTAAGCGCTTTAATGAAGCGGAAATTTCTTTTTCAAAAGGTACTTTAAATAAGTCATCATACATTCTCAAGAAAGTCTTTTTTCCGTTGTATTCTACCGTTCTGACTACTCTGTTTTGTTCCGGTCCTAAATCGATAATTTTTTTGATTTCTGCTGGAGAATATAGTTTTTTAAGTTTCATATCCTGAGACTCTACCATTTTCTCGGCCAGCTGTTTGTCGTTTAATCCTGGGTTTTGGGCATATAAAGCTTCATTTGTTGAAGTATCATAATAATAAACATACTCCATTTCTATTTGAGGTAAAAAGCGGGTATATTTTGCAAAACTCGCAATATCAGAATTTTGAGAATATGGCATTGCCATATAGTAGTTGATATCTAGTAAGTTAACATAGGTAGTAATTTTAACAGGTCCTTCTATCTTGTCAACAACATCTAAACTGCTTTTGGTTAGTGTATTGTCTTTATTTCGAGTCATATCGTGATAAAAAGTAAGCGGTGCTCTTGAAGTGATATAACCAAGAGATAAGACAACAGCGATTAATACAGTATATTTTAAAACTCTTTTTGATGCAGTCTGCGCATCTCTTCCAGTCTGTAATTTGTAGATACTCAGTACTATAAAAAGACTGCTTACCAAAACAAAATAAAGAACATCTTTGCTGATGATCAATCCTTCAAGCATTTCGTTTGCACGTCCGGCAATAGAAAGGAAATAAGTTATATCTTTTACGATTTCGACATCCTGCCAAAGTTTTCCAATAAAGTTTAATCCAGCTAAAACTACCAAAGTGCTAATGGCTGCTACAACTTGATAAGAAGTCAAACACGACATAAAAAGTCCGATGGCAGCATAAGTACAAACCAATAAATACAAACCGATTAGTCCAGAAAGGGCAAACTTAAGATCTAAATTTTCGATAGAAAAATAAGCAATAGCAACTTGTAAGCCTAAAATCGCAATAAATAAAAGGCAATAAGCGGCAATAGCCAGATATTTACCTAATACAATGTCTTTAATTCTAATAGGTGAAGAAAGCAGTAATTTGATAGAACCGCTGTTGATTTCACGGCTTACTAATCCCATTGTCAAAAGCGGAACGTATAGATACAAATAGTTCTGCATTTCTGTATACAAACCGCTGAAACCAGAAAAAACAACCTGTGATAAATTGTCAAGACCTTGACCGATTTTCTGTGCTTTTTCAAATCGTTCGATCGAATTAAAGAATTTCCAGCTTGACTGGATTGAAAATATTACCAAAACAACCCAGGCAACAGGCGAGTAGAACATCGTGTTGAGTTCTGTTTTAGCAATTCTATATATTGTTTTCATTTGTTTATTTTTTTAAGAAAGAATGGCGTTTTTTGATGGCGCTTTTTTAGATAATTGAGCAAAAATTTCGTCTAGTGAAACTTTTTCAAATTGAATTTCGCGAAGTTTCCAGTTGTTGTAAACACTAACCGATACAATTTTTTCAGCAATTTCCTGTGTGCCGTCGAACGTAATCTGGACTTTTTTTGGAGTCAGGTAAACTGCATCTGTAACCTCAGAAATTTCTTTGAATGCCTCCACAGCAGGTGGATTTTCAAAGCTAGCCGTTAATTTATCAGCTTCGATATAATTATTGAAAGCGTCCAGCGTATCAGAAAAAACCATGTGTCCGTTTTCAATCATTCTGATATCCTGACAAGTTGCCTGAACTTCAGAAAGAATGTGTGAAGAAAAGATTACGGCTTTGTCTAGTGCTATTTTCTTAATTAAATTTCGAACTTCTAGAATCTGATTTGGATCCAATCCGTTTGTTGGTTCGTCTAAAACCACCAATTTTGGTTCGTGGATAATTGCCTGTGCAATACCCACACGCTGTCTGTAACCTCCAGATAAGTTTTTGATCAATCGGTGGCTGAAATGCGAAATACCGCATTTTTCTTTTGCTTTTTCTACAGCGTTTCTTAGATTTTCTTTTGGGACTAATCTTAGTTGTGCGCAATGAATCAAGTATTCATCAACAGTTAAATCTAAATGTAAAGGCGGTGTCTGAGGCAAAAAACCAATTAGTTTTTTAGCCTCGACTGGGTTTTCTTTTAAGTTAATTCCATCAATAAAAATGTTTCCTTTGGTTTGGTTTAAAACGCCGCAAAGAATATTCATTGTAGTAGATTTTCCAGCTCCATTAGATCCTAAAAGGCCTAAAATTCGATTTGTTTTAATTTCAAAACTAATATTTTGTATTGCCCAATCCTTACTGTATTGATGCGACAAGTCCTCAACTCTTACAATTGTTGTTTCCATAGTGTTTTTTAAAATCGCAGGAATGAATGTGTAAAACTCATTCCTGCGTTATTTTTAGTATTTAGTATCCTGAATTTTGTTTTAAGAAAGGATTGGAACGAATAGCTGTCTCTGGAATTGGATACAGAGCATCTGTAGCGGTCCAGATTTTACCATTTAGGGCAGAAAGTGTTTCGTTAATTTTGCCAGTTCTTTTAAGATCAAGCCATCTGTGGCCGTTTTCGGCAAAAAATTCACGCTGTCTTTCAAGAGCAATTAATTCTAATAATTGATTAGAATCTGTCAGAGTAGTGTTGCCTAATAAAGCTCTGTTTCTGATTACATTAATATCTTGCTGAGCACCAGTAATATTATTGGATTGCACTCTAGCTTCTGCTCTTATTAAATATAACTCAGCCAATCTCAGTACTGTTGAGCGTTCGACAGGAGAGTCAGTAAATCTGTTTTTATATTTAGTTGGGGCTACACCAGCAAGACTACCTTGGGTACTTGTGACATTTCTGGTCCAGTTTATTTTTCGAGCATCATCTGCTTCAAACAATGAATTTCCATTTCTTAGCAAATAAGTTGGTGTATTTGCATTTACAAAAACAGAAGATCCTTCATAAGTATAATTTACATTAAAATAAGGAATTTGTAAAATAGCTTCACTGTTATCTGAGATAAAAGGACTGTTTGTTGAAGATAATCCAGTAATCATGTTATAGGTTCCGGTTTGGTTGATTACGAAAGTTGCATGGTTAGCAGCTTCATTCCATCTTCCTAAATAAAGATTTACTCTAGCTAATAGAGCTTCAGATGCGGCTTTTGTTGCTCTGATTCTCTCATTATCATAATTGGAATAATTTGTCGGAAGATCTTGTGTGGCTTCAGTCAAATCTTTAAGAATCTGTGCATAAACAACGTCTTGAGAAGATTGTGGCAATAATGCTGATACATCTATATTTGTAGTGAGGACTAAAGGAACATCTCCCCAAAGATTAGTCAGGTAAAAAAAGCAATATGCTCTTAAGAATTTTGCTTCAGCAATCCACTGCTTTGTTTTGGCAGGCGTAAGTGTAGTACTTTTTGTAATTCCTTCTATAACGTTGTTGGCGTTATAGATTGTTTTGTACAATTCTGTCCACATGCTGCTCATTGAGCCATCAGTTTCGATAAGCTCGTTAGTAGTGTACTGATTTGTAAGACCGCTTCTTAATATTAATTCGTCTGAAGTCTGTCCAAGAACGCTGTGTATTTGATTGTAGTAGAAACCCGTCACCATACTTTGATAAATTCCATTTACGGCAGCCTCTGTTGTGGCATCAGAAGAATAAACAGTTTCTGAAGACAATTGGTTGCTTGGAAGATCCACTTCAAGAGCACTATCACAGCCAGTAAGTCCCAGTATAAAAAAAGAAAATACTGCAATATATTTAGTAGAAATATTTTTCATGATTTTTTAGATTTAAAATGTAAACTGAGTTCCAAGAGTTATCGTGCGCAATGGAGGCAATGCCAGTCCTTGTGTTTCTGGATCAAGTCCTTTGTATTTGGTAAAAGTCACCAAATTTTGTCCCTGAAGCGAAAGTCGGATACCCTGTAAATACTTCTTTGTACCTTCATCTAAAGGAATTTGGTACGAAGCACTTACGTTTTTAAGTCTTATAAAAGACGCGTCTGTAATTACAGCATTTGATCCTAGATAATTAAAATAACTGTTTTGGTAACCAGAACTCAAAGTATTTCCTTGTGCTAAATAAGCATTGTATTCGTCGACCTGAAAATTAGCAGTTCCATAAGGATAACCTGGCTGGGATCCTGTAGCGGCCATCAAAGTAGTAGCATCTTGTTTTACAAACTGGAACAAAAAGTCAAGTGTAAAAGCTTTGTAACTTATTGTATTAGATAAACCTCCATAATATTGCGGATAGGCTGGGCCATAATATTTTCTGTCTCCTCTTCCGGTTTCTGCAAATCCATTAGAAATTCTGCCATCTCCGTTTGCATCTTCAAATTGAGCAACCCCATTTGCATCAACACCTGTAAAAGTATGTAGAAAACGGCTGTTCAACGGTTTTCCAACAATGTATTGAGAGTAGTAGCTGGTAAATTCTATACCCGGAAATGAAACCAATTTATTAGAGTTGAACGAAATATTAAAAGAACTTGACCAAGTAAAGTTTTTAGTGCGAACGTTAGCTGTGCCTAAAGTAAACTCCCATCCTTTGTTTTCAACTTCGGCTGGTAAATTTGATGTGTAAGTTGTAAATCCTGCCTGTGGGCTTAGTGTGTATCCAACCAATTGATTGCTAGAAGTGTTTCTATAATAAGCGGTAGTAAATGAAATGCGGTCATTGTTAAAGCTTAAATCTAAAGCAGCTTCAAATTTGCGTGTCACTCCCCATTTGATATTTGGATTTGCTATTCTAGATGCCATCATAGAAGGATTTCCGTTTCCGTAAGTACGTGTTTCAAAAGTATCGGCATATTGATATTCTCCAATTCCATCACTTCCGATTTCACCATAACTTGAACGGATTTTCCCAAAACTAAGTGCAGGAATATTTTTCATGAAATTTTCTTGAGAAAAAACCCATGCACCTCCAATAGAACCAAAATTTCCAAAACGATTGTTGGCTCCAAAACGAGAAGAACCGTCTCGTCTAAAATTGAGGTTCAAAATATATTTATTAGCAATGTTATAGTTAACCCTGCTAAAAAGGGAAATATACTTGTATTCTGTTGAACCATTGTTTACAGAATAATTTTCTGCAGTTGAGATATTACCGATTAAATTATCCGAACTATATCCGCTTGAATAAACATATGCAGGCATTTCTGATTTTCTGTTCTGCCAAGAACCTCCAACAAGAGCTGTAAGGTTTCCTTTCCATAATGCTGTGCTGTAATTAAGCTGAGGCTCAACAGTAAAATTATTAGTATTATTAGTTGATGTGCTGTAAGATCTTGAAAAGTTAGATTCAAATCCGTTTGCTTCATCATATACATGATTGCTGGCAGATGAAGGCATAAATTGCTTGGTCTGCATTTGCGCTCTTCCGTAGCCTAAATCTGTTTTAAAAGAAAAACCTTTTGCAATTTCATACTGAAGGCTGATACTCGTAATTAAATTAAGCCCTTTATCATCAACCCTTTTTCCTAAAGCAGCAAGAGGATTTATATCACTAAAATAATCTGGAGACCAATAATAACTTCCGTCAGCATTATATAACGGACGGTTAGGAGCCGTGGTTATAGCATAGGTAGTAATATCAAAAAAGGGAAGTCTATTATTATCAGTCGCAAAAATAACCGAAGCACCTATTTTCAATTTGTTATCTAGAGTACTGTGATTAATATTGAAGTTAGTAGAGAATTTATCATAGCTGAAATCTCCTGGAACAACAGTGGTTTCTTTATGATAAGCACCACTTAAAAGGAAATTTGTCGTGTCATTTCCGCCTTTTAATGAAGCAGAGTAATTATTGAAGTTGGCAGTACCTCCAATTAATTTTTTCTGCCAGTTGGTGTAATCATTAGGATTCCAATCAACTAGGGCAATACCATTACTGAAATTAGAAGCCGTATCGCCATTATTATCCAATGCGGTCTGCAACATGTTAAGATAGGCTGGAGTATCTAATGTCTTGATCATATGTGCTACTTCAGAAACTCCAGAATTTGTGGTAATCGTAAATTCTGTTTTTCCAGATTTTCCTTTTTTTGTTGTGATAAGCACAACACCATTTGCACCTCTTGAACCGTAAATAGCGGTTGCATCGGCATCTTTTAGAATTTCAATACTCTCAATATCATTTGGATTAATGATATTTAATGGACTTGTAGATTTTTGCGCCCCTCTGATTACATTGTCATCCTGTGTCTGCTGTTTAATATCATCACCAATGTACGGAACACCGTCTACAATATAAAGTGGCAAATTGCTGCCATCGATAAAGTTTCTCCCTCGAATACTTATATTCATATCACTTCCTGCATAACCAGAAGTCTGTGTTACATAAACACCGGGAGTTCTTCCCTGAAGGGTTTGTAAAATATTTGTTATTGGTTGTTTTTCAATATCTTCAGCTGTAATTTTAACTACTGATCCTGTTGAAGTTCTTCGGGTTGTGGTTCCATATCCGATAACTACAATCTCGTCAAGTTTAGCTAAGTCAGGTTGCATTTTAATCGTAATTGAAGTTTGGTCCTCAACGGTAACTTCTTGTGTTTTATATCCCAAATACGATACTTTTAAAACGTGTTTTCCTTTTGGCAGTTCGATAAAAAACTGTCCATCAAAATCAGAAATCCCTTGTTTGTTGCCTCCTACAAGTGCAACAGAAACACCTGGAAGGGGCTGTCCGTTTTCATCAAGTACTTTTCCAGTTAGCATATAGTTTACATCTTTATCACTATTAGCTTTTCCTGTGTTTGTATCGGTTTTAGCATTCTCTTTTTTATAAATCACAACATTTTTATCCACCTGTTTATAGACCAAATTTGTACCTTGAAAAACAGTGTTCAAAATATCACTAACAGTTCTGCGTCCGCGCTGCGTAGTTACTTTTGGAAAATCTTTTATAATCTGCGGCTGATAGGCAAATAGTAATCCGGTTCTGCTTTCTATAGTTTTAAACAGCGTTTTAATATCCTGATTATGAAGTTCAATGTCAACAGATATAGACTCTAAATTCTGACCACTCATTTCGGTAGCGAAAATCATGTGAGTGCCGCAGGTCAGTAAGAAAATGTGGAATAAACTGATTCGCATAATCATAATGGTTTTTTTTGACAAGTGAAAAAAAGACGAATTCTTTTCACTGTCAAACTTGGTTGTTTTACAGCGTAATTTCATAAATTTGCATGTTTTTTAATGGTTACTGGATTAATTGTTAAAAATCTGAGCCATCTGGTGTAGGAGCTGGATGGCTTTTTTAATTTTGGTTTTGGTTAATTGGTTCTTGTTTTTAAGGTTAATATTTATTTTCTAAGCTTTCTAAGTAGGAGGTTAGTCGGCTTTTCTCTTCTCTATATTCTATTTTTCTCTATTCTCTACTCGCAACCTTTTCCGTCTAAAATAACGTTGCCAGCTTTATTGTAACGATACTCTGTTTCTATAACACTGCTGATTACTTTCAGCACATGATCTAAATCTTCTTCGTTTAAGAAACTGGCAGTAATTCGGCAATTCTTAATTTTCTCATTCGAGATTAAAATCTGCACTTTATATTTTTGAGCTATTAAAGAAGCAGCTTCAGCCATATTTAAATCATCCAAAATCAGGTAATTGCTTTTCCATTCGGTCACAACGGCTGCGCTGACATTATTCTGCTCAAAATTCATAGTGTTTTTATTTACTTTAATCTGCTGATTTGGAGTAATCACACCATATACTTTTTCTACATCTCCAACCTGAACTTTACCACGTGCAACTGTAACTTCTATATCGTCTGAAGAGTTTTTTGCATTAATATTAAAAGCAGTTCCTAAAACTCGGGTCTGAATTTTACCAGTATGTACGATAAAAGGTTTTTCAGGATTGTGTTTAATATCAAAAAAAGCTTCTCCTGTTAATGTTACTTCACGAGTTTTAGAGTCAAAAGAATTCTGATCGTATTTTAGCGTACTGTTATCGTTTAAGAGAACTGTACTGCCGTCAGGAAGGCGAACCAATTGCTTGCCACTAAAATCAATCTGGGTGTTTTGCGCTACAACAGCTGGTGTTTCAGGTGCAATGGTTGTAACCGTTTTTTGTTTAAAGAATAGTGAATTTCCCAAGGCAACTAGCAAAGCAATACTTGCTGCGACAGCAAGAGATTGTAAAACCACTTTTCTTCTTCTATTCGGATTTAAATCAACTACTTTAGGTTCGTTTTCTGGTTTAGATAAAATGTAATTCAAGATATCGTCACTCTGTTTTTTGTCCATTACATCTGTAACGTAATCACTCTTCAGCATTTCATGAATTTTTTCCTTAAGAAAATCATCATGCTCGCCCTGCTGAATAATTTCCATCATCTGATGCTGTTCCGCATCAGATAAATTGTTCTGCAGATAGCCTTCAAATAACTCTTCGAATTTTTTTTGCTGCATTTGTCTCGTTAATTAAATTAGTACTTATTAGTAAATGATAGTTTGGAGTTTTTTTTGCCCTTATTATTTTAGGGATAAGAACAGATTAATTATGTCCCTTTTATATAAAGACCATTTAAAAAAGGGGAGGGAGTAGTCGAAAATGAAAAAAATGTAAAAAAAATGTAAAAAAATGTAATACCGAGCTTTTTTGAAAGAAAAAACTTTAATTTAAAGTTTTAAAAGCAGAAGGATGGACATGAACATATTCATGTACGGAGAAATTTTTAGACGTATAAACTTTAAAGCCTGAGCCATATGTTTTTTTACAGTCTCTGTAGAAATCCCTAGATCTTCACCAATTTTTTGATGACTAAGCCCGTCTCTTTTAGCCATATAATAGACCTTTTGCTGTTGAGGTGGCAACTGTTCTACGATTTGATTCAAAATAGTATTGTATTGCTCGTCTTTGATATTACTGTCAGTATCAATGATTCCAGCATCTTTTTTCTTAATTTCAGCTATCAGATTCGTTTCTCGAGCAGTTTTTTTAATTGAATTAAAAAGATGATTACGAGAAATTATATAGAGATAATTCTCAAAATGAGTTACTTCCACTAAGTTTTCTCGATTCTGCCATATTTTCAAAAAAATATCCTGAACAGCTTCTTCCGCTTGAATTTTAGATTTTGTGATTCGTAATGCGGTAGAATAAACACTATTTTTATATCGATTGTACATATTGGTAAATGCAAGCTCACTTCCTTGAGATAATTCAAGAAGAAGTTGTTTTTCGTCTATATTCGAATTCTGAGCCATGTTTTTGGTGACAATCAATTCAGCAATATTATTTATTTTTTTTGAATTGAAGATTATTTATCGATAACAAGCCTATAAAAATGTTATTTTACCATTTTGTCATTAAAATAATAAATAATTGTAAAAATAAGTGATAATCTTTTGCATAAGATTCAATGGAGTAAAATTATGATATTTGATATATTGTAGGTTAAGTCTTGTTTTAATTGGAAATTGAACAGAATGCAATTGAAATTTCACTCTTTTTTGAAGTATATTTATAAATAATATAGATTTGTTTTTTTATGAGCTCCTTTTTTTTATATCAGAAAATTATTTGATTTTCTAATTGGATTCCTTGTTGTTAGTTTTAAAGAAGTTAATATTGAATTTTAAAGCCTATCGTATTTTAAAATTCAATATTTTTTTGCATTTCTATCTTATAAAGCGCATTATAAAATAGAAATGGTTTTAAATAAGATTCTAGGATTCCACATTAAAATTGTTTTTAAATTCTTTTAGAAAAAAGAAATACTCTCTAATCAATTTTATTGATTTTAATGGACTGAACTTTAAATCTTAGCTACCATCATAAAACTCAAAAAGCAGAAGAGACGACCTACAGGTCGTCTCTTTCTACTATTTTAAAAATATAAAATTTTATTTGTCAGTTAATTATGTTGCGATATCGCAAAAAAAACAATCTGAAACACTAGTTACTAAACTTGTTTGTAGTCACTATGCCAAACAGCCTCTTCAGGTCCGTCACCTTTGTGTCCGTCCAATTGAATAACGAAACTTTTTGCAGGGAAATATGGTGTGATGTGAATGTCTAATAAGATTCTGTCTTTTTGAGTTTTATCTTGTTCGATTTTCATAACAGTAAACTTTTCAATAAGATTAGTTGGACCTTTAATTCCGTCTAAAAACTTAATGATTTGACTTCTTAAATCGGCTTCTGTTCTAGTAGTCCAGTTTTCGAAAGCTCTTCTGTTTAAGAAATCAAAAAGTACTTTAGTGATGTGGTCAAATACACGCACAACAGAATAAGTCTGTAAACCTAAGTTATCTCCGTTAAATAATGTTTTGGCAGAGAAAGCCATAATTTTACTGTACTCATTAACCATTGGTACAAGTCCCATCTTTTCAAGTTCAGAAATTTCGCTTTTCTTCAAATCAAAACGAACGCTTTCTACTTCATTTAAACCTCCAAACTTTTTACCTGCAACAACCTGAGACATCAAAGTTTTGTAGATTTTACCTGCCAAAGATGTTGATGGCGGTACATATAAGTTATCTTCTTCACCTACTTCGTCGTATTTGCTTCTTCCTAACAAGTAGTTACAAGTCATAATAGTGTTTGATTTGTGAACATCTCCACCAGTATGATTAGCATTAAAGAAGATGTCGATAACGTCGTCTGGAGTTTCAAGATCTTGAAAATCAGTTAATAAAACTGCTTTGTTTTCGTGCGCTATTTTAGACCATTTATCAAGAACGGCGTTTGAACCTAAATATCCTGGCACTGAAAGTATAGAGTAGTTTTTTCTCAAATCTAATCGGTCAAAATTCTGTTTTAATTCATTTGCAACATAATCAAAAAAGAAAGTGTTGTCCAAATCTTTCAATTGAGAAATGTCTGCATTTAAAATGGTAACATTTTTAATTTTATCGCTTTCAGTGTTTTTATAGAATAGAGCCACACTTCTATAAGAAGTTTCTAGTTCTCTAGTAACATTTAGAGCGTATTTTAAATTCTTGTTTAATGTAGCATCTGCAGAAGCGGCTTTTGCATTTGCAACTTCAATCATCGATTCTACAGAATTATTGTCTTTTAACAAATCAAGCCATAAGTCTAGTTTGTTTGTTAGAGTAGTTCTTTCATTTTCCCATTGAGCATCGTTTAGAAAAATGTTTTTTCTTGCTTTTCTAGTAGGGTTTAAGTTTGATAATCCGTCGATTACGTTTTCTAAGAAGGCGAAACCACCATATTCGTTTAGTAGGTTGATTTTACTGCTTGGAGAATCTTGCAGCAATTGTTCATTAGAAGAAACTTGACTTTTTTGTTCTTTAGTTTGGGTAGCCATAATTGTTATTTGGTGTTGTTGATTTCGTTCTTAGCATTTTCTAGTAATTCGATAATTGCTTCTTTAACCGCTGGGTCTTGAATCGCTTTTATTAAGCCTCTGTTGCTTGAAAGTTGGCGAACGATTTTATAAGCTTGTTCTTTTTCTGTGTGTAGTTTATTCAAAAACGGACTATTTTCTTTGATTGATTTTGCCCCAAAATCTCCTAAATTTTTAAAAGTCATAGATTCGTCCAAGTCAGAACCTTCTTCTGTTGTAAATTCAAAATCTACACTCGGTTTAAATTTTTCAAAGACCGATTCGACAGTTTGAAGGTCATATACTGCCTCAGGAGCCACTGGTTGCTCATTTGTAAGTTTTTGAATTAGTAATGTTCTGTTTGAAGGAATTTCTAAAATTGACTCACTTGCATCAACTTTAACTTCATTTCCCCCAATACCATAATTAAACATGCTCATAATTATATTATATTTTAAGTTAATTGTGTAAAATTAATAAAAAAAAACTTCAAAAATAAATTGATTTGTAGGTAATTTATTTGGATTTTTGTGCATATTATGTAGAATTAGAGAAATCTCGTATTTTGTCAAAAAAAAGCAATTTATCATAAATTAATATGAAATATCTTAAATACCCTGTAAATTTTAAATCTTTACTGAAAGGATCACAAGAAAATTTTTGTAAGATTGACGAATCTATAGCTTATAATATTATGATGATAATTACTACTGCCTTTGGAGAAATCCCAGAGTCTCCGCGATACGGAACTATCATTTGGGATTTAGAATTTAACCAACATATAAAGAAAAGAGATTGGGAAGATTTAGTCAGGAAATCATTATATGAATCAATTTTTGAGTTTGAAAAAAGATTAATTCTAAGTAATGTCATAATCTCTTTGGATGAAATTGATGACAGTGAATTAAGTTCGAGCATTAGAAGAAAAGTAAGCATAACCGTAAAAGGGTCTATAATAGAAAGCCAAATACCATTTAATTTTCAAACAAAATTGAATATTTCCCCAATATCACAATAAAAAAATATATGCAGGACGTTAAGTTTATTGAAATAAAAAATAGAATTCAAAGAAAGTGTTTAGAAATTTGGGGAATTGAAGATATAAAAATGGCCGATCCTTTGGTCATGATGTTATTGGAAGTCTTTGTAAATGAATTTTATTATTTACATAATGAAGGAGTCGAATCTGATAACAAAATTATTGAAAGAATCTCTCAGGAGATTGTACCAAGTCAATGGAATCTTCCAATGCCTGCGCATGCCCTGGCAAGTACAGCTGCAGTAAATGGTGTTGTTTTGCTCGAAGATGACATTGAGTTTGTAGTAAAGCCAAGTAATACCAGTGCGGTTAATTATGATCTTTATTTTACTCCTTTTACAAATGAGAATATTATTGAAGGCGAAATTTGTTATCAGATGTATAACTCGTTTTTGATTGATTCTTCAAAAAACACGGCGCTTCTTCCGGCTGAAAATAAAGTAAAAGATCATAGTATATGGGTAGGATTGGATATTTCTAAAGAAAATTTAGAAAAATTGAATTCTCTTAAATTTACCTTTATAACTGATAACTCAGCTTTAGACGGATTTTTAAAATTTGTTACCGTAAAAGATACTGCCGGAAATATTCTTGACGTAGAAAATGAAACTTTTGAGGAAGTTCAAGATAACAAACATTACACGGAAAGCATAAAATCATTTTACCAAAATTTTATTTATAAAGTAAAACTTAATACAGATGTTTTAGTTTATGAGTCTGTTTTAGATCGCTTTAATATAAATAAAGACGCAATAAAAAACAGTAAGAAAGAATCAAAATTGATTTGGCTGGAGTTTACTTTTCCAGAAATCTTTTCCAAAGAAGAATTGGATAAAGTTCAGATAAAAATCAACACTTTTCCGATTGTAAACAGAAAACTTAACAATAAAGTTCATAATGTTCAGGTTGAAGGGCGTCTCTTTCCGATGATGGCAGAAAAAAACACTCATTTTATCGATGTTAAGAGAATTTTTAATGAAAGGAACACTGAATTTACTAACGGTATAAAACAACCAAATCTTCTTTCTTCCAATACATTCACTCTTTTTTACGGCGGATTAGAAAATTATGATTCTCGAAATGCAAAGTTTTTTCTAAAAAAATTAGTTCGCGCACTTCGAGAAGATGTTAGTGCCTTCTCAAACATAAATGTAGATTATATTGATGCTACAATGTCTAGAATTAATGAAGAAATCAATCTGATTGAGAATAAAATCAATTCTGGTTATAGTCAGGTAAATGACGAAGAAGAAGTTTATGCATTAATTCATGAGACCGAAAAATCTAAAATTCTCTACTGCTCTTATTGGACTTCTAACGGGCAGGCTGCTAATAATCTAAAAAAGGGAACTATTTTAAAACAGACTATTCTATCAGAATTGGTTCAAGATTCGACTGTTTTCGAAACGCAATCATTTGGCGGTATTTATAGAAATAACAAGGTAGAAAAACTAATTAATCTTAGATATGGTTTTCTGTCGAAAGAGCGATTGGTTACCAAGCAAGATATTAAAGCTGCAGTACATTATCATTTGAGAGATATTACAAAAGATGTAATCATAACAGACGGAGTAGGAATTAGTACACAGAGAAAAGAAGGCGTATTTAGAACTATCGATGTAAAGGTTATTTTGCAAGAAAAGTACTTTTTAGAAATCGAGAACAAACAGAGAATTGTGCTGTTTTTAAAGGAAACTTTAGAGAAAAAATCAGTTATGAATATTCCATTTCAAATAACAATCAACTAAATTTATGAATGAATTAGATTACAGCCCAAGTTTACTATCTGCTATAAAATCTGCAAAATCGCTGGCAATTCAGGACGGGCACAGTACTTATGGCGTTGCTCATTTGGCTTATGCATTATTATTTGAGCCGACTGGATTAGTAGAAGTATTAAGAACACTTTCTAAAGACGTAGAATATATAAAAGAATGGTTTGATGTTAGAAAAGAAGTTTATACTTCTGCTCAAAAGAATGATAATATAGTTATAGCAGACACAGAAGTTGAGAATGTTTTTTCAGAATCGAATTTCAATAAAATCAGATTGGGTTCAGATTATATCGATGCATTTTGCGTATTTATTGCCATTATTAAACCAGGTTTGATTTATAGCGATAAGCAAATTGATGGATTACATTTAAGCGATCAAGAGCTTTTTAAGCATTTTGGTCTTCGAAACGCTCAGAAAAGTTTTAGTTTAGAAGAAGATTCAGAAAGTCAGGAAGCTTTTGAAATCAACTATTGTGATTTACTATACAAAAAAAGCATAATTGAAGAAGGAAGCACTATAATTGGTAGAAATAAAGAAGTAAGGCTGATTCTTGAAAATATAGAACGATATGAAAATCAAGGGATTTTATTAATAGGAGAGTCCGGTATTGGCAAAACCAGTATCATAAAAAACCTTATTTATCATTTGCATCAGACAGATCTTAATTTTTTTGAAGAAACATTGGTATTGTCTTTAAACACGGCAAAACTTGTAGCCAACTGCAGCAGTGAAAATGAAATTTCGAAAAAGCTTATCGAAATTTTCGAAAAGTTAACTAAAAACGGAAAGAGCATTCTTTTTATTGATGACATTCAGGTTTTGCTCAATTCTTCGAACTCAAAATCAAATTCAGTAATCAATATTATAAATACGCAATTGACGGAAGGCAATGTCAATATTATCGCCTCAATTGATTCTGATTCGTATAGAAAATCAATAGAAGGAACAGCAATAAGCGGAAAACTTGAAAACATTTTTATAGAAGAGTTAGAATCGTCTTTGTTGGTAGAATGTTTGAATATTTATAAAGAAAAACTAGAAAAACATTATAAAATCAATATTGATTCAGAAGTTGTCCAAGAGGCTATTCATTTATCAAAACGGTTTTATAAAGAGAAAAAACTGCCTTATGGAGCTATCGATTTATTAGACAGAACAGCTTCGTCTGTAATCGTTTCTAATGCAAATTCATTAGTCGAAATTCTAAAAATAAAAGAACAAATAAAAGATTGCAGTCCAAGTGATGAATCAAAAATAAATCTAATCAAAAAAGAGATTTATAATGGAATCAGTTGTATTGTAACGAGTAAAATCAGTGCGGTAGAAAATTCGAAAAACGCTCAAAAAGAGGAAGTCACTTTTGAAGATATCGAAAAATTAGCAGTTGACATTGAAGCGATTGCAAAAGAAAAAATCACAGTCGTTACAAAATCTGAGATTTTGGCCGTTGTTTCTAATGCAACTGGAATTCCATTGGGTAAAATAAGCGCAGGCGAAAAAGAAAAACTTCTTACGATTGAAGATAAATTGCAAGAAAGAGTAAAAGGACAAGCGCATGCTATAAAAACACTGTCTGAAGCCATAATAGAATCACGAAGCGGTCTTAGTAATCCGAAACAGCCAATTGGTTCATTCTTTTTCCTAGGGCCAACGGGAACTGGAAAAACAGAATTGACAAAATCATTAGCAGAATTGCTGTTTGATGATGAAAACGCCATGATTCGTTTTGATATGTCTGAGTTCAAAGAAGAGCATTCGGCTGCTTTGTTATATGGAGCGCCTCCTGGATATGTAGGTTATGAAGAAGGAGGTATGCTGGTTAATAAAATCAGACAAAAGCCTTATTCTGTTGTGCTTTTTGACGAAATCGAAAAAGCGCATGCTTCTGTTTATGATGTGTTTTTGCAGATTATGGACGAAGGAAAGGTTCATGATAAATTAGGGCGTGAAGGTGATTTTTCTAACGCAATCATCATTTTTACATCCAATATAGGCAGTCACTGGATTCAGGAACAGATAGAAAACGGTCATCTGCCAACTTCAAATCAATTGATTGATATTATGAGCAATCATTTTAGGCCGGAGTTTTTAGGCCGTTTAACAGAAGTTGTTCCATTTGCGCCAATTAACATCGAAATCGCAAAAGCTATTTTTAAATTGCATCTTAAGCGTTTACAGGAGCAATTAATCGGCATCAAAAATATCTCATTTGATCTTTCTGAAGAAGCTCTAGAATATTTGACAAACAAAGGATTTTCTAAAAAATATGGCGCCAGACCGATTGCAGGGACTGTTAGAACGTATCTGAAAAAAACAATTTCAAAATTAATTATATCAGAAGCCATACTTGAGAATGAAAGTATTGTTTTGGATATAAAAGAGGATGAATTTATTTGGGAAAAGAGATAGGTTATGGAACAGGATATAACGGTTTTAAAACACCAAATAAATTTTAACCTCAGAGCAGAGTTTATTTTTTATGAATTGCAGAAGAATCTCGAAAATCAAACGGAGGTTTTTGTAAAACATAGAGGACTTGCAAAAAGGAGTAATTCTAAAGATGCCATTGATTTATCATCGATGCTGTATCAGGAAAATAATGGAATTACCAAAGAAGGACTGGTGTTGCATCTTGCAAAAAACAGCATTTATCATAATTTGCCAGAATTGCTTTTTCACCCTTTGTCGGTTAGTAATCCGACAATGTCTAATAAAGAAATTGTTGAGGCAGTAAAAGCAAATAGAGAAGTAGAAAACGAGGCGCTAAATTTCTTTATGCCTTTTGATAACGAATTTTTTACTGCGCATGCGAGCTCTGCAGTAAAAAGCCTTCATTTATTTAATGATAAGATTGATTTGTTCCTGAATATCATTGATGAATTGATTTCGATAGAATTTGAATTGTCTAAAATCCAAAAAAAGAACTTGTTTATCTTTTTATGT
Source organism: Flavobacterium procerum (assembly GCF_042431625.1). Taxonomy (NCBI): domain Bacteria; kingdom Pseudomonadati; phylum Bacteroidota; class Flavobacteriia; order Flavobacteriales; family Flavobacteriaceae; genus Flavobacterium; species Flavobacterium procerum. The sequence goes on from NZ_JBHLYW010000012.1 coordinate 19,628, forward strand.
GAGTCGGATAAACTGAAGGAAAATCTTCCAGAATTAGAGAAAGTCTTAGAAATGCTATTAGAGAATCAGGTAAAGCTAAAATACAAAAGGCATGTATTTAATACTTCTCCGTTTCTAAAGCTAACTGATGGAATGTTAGGATATGATTTAGGACTTTGCGGTGCAGTAGAAAGCGAAATAGACGATATAGAAGTTTCTTTATATTTTGACGGAAATGTTGACTATTCTAATGTAGATCGAAAGATGAGGCTTACCCGTAAAGTGCTGGAATATTTTATTATAAGCAACAGAAGAATTGATATTGTATTTTATAACAATTACCAATTGGGTATAAAATTGAATGAGAACTATTTAGGGATTAATACCATATTATAATTTAAATAATCATAAGAGAAAAACCGATTGCATGAATACACTTTTACCCTTTTTTTTAAAATACCTACTGGCGCCATTTCTTGTACTGATTATCACTTTGATAATTAGCCAGTTTACAAACATAAAAATTAAGACAAAACCAGCGATTTTGTTTGTTTTAGTTTTTTCATTGATAACAGCTTTACCTTGTTTGTTTGCTTTTTTTAACAATGAGTTTATTTGGATGGGATTATTGTTTTCTGTCCTTTATTATTCAACGCTGGGAGTGGCATTGTTATATTACATGAATACCTCAATGTTTCAAAGCATCGGAATTCAGGATAGTGTACCCGTAAAAATCTTTCTTTTTTTAATTGTTACCATTCTTTCTTCCTGGATCTATTATTTAGCTTTTACTTACATCACAATATCCAATTACGCACACGTAAGTATGCTAAATGTGTTGTGGATGTTTGTTCCTCTGTTTTTTGTAGAATCCAAGAAAAAATTCCTTCAGATTCCTGATCCTTTTTATGAATTCTGGAGAGTCGGAAATGACCGCAAAGACTTTGATTATTGGGACAATGTCGACAAATTTAGATTGATGCAGGTATCTATTAATATTAAGAAAAAAGTAGATTCTGAATTCTTCTCAAAATTTGATGTAAAAATTTCGAAAGATGTCAACTTAGGAAATTGGTTTGACAAGTTCATAGAAGATCAGAACTACAGATTTCCAAACGATGCTATCGAATCTAGCGGAGATAACGAAGATACGGGCTGGATATTCTACACGGCCAGATATTTTAACTATCCGTTGTTTATTAGGAATTTAAGTCCCCTCCAGACTATTTCAGAAGGAAAAATCAAAAATAAACAAATCATTTTTGCAAAAAGAGTCGCATTGAGTAAATACCAATATGACTTAGAAGATTAAACTAAAACATAACCCAGATCTAACATCATAAATTAATCATGAAATCAAAAATACATTTACCAATTAACTGGACAGATGGTGTCAAGTTAACCAAGGATCATTTTATAAATAGCTACTTTAACTATGTAACCATTGTTAATGATTACAATAAAGTTCATTTAAACAATTTTAATTATGGATGCATCGCTTCTGCGGGAAGCAAATCTATTGATATTGATATTAAAATTGAAGGAGGACAGTTGGTCGCCTATTTGAAAAAATGCGATTTGATTGTTAAAAACGGGCACTTAATTTCGTTTAATCAAGAAGTTTATGGTACAAAACTGCCAGAAGCCAGCATAAATGCAAATGATATTGATAGAAATTCTTTTGAGCAATATTATGTGCTAGTTTCTGTAAACCCTTTTGAGATGGTTCCTGTAGGAATTCCTGACCCAGAGATGATTCCGTTGCATCATCCACATGTACTTCCTGAAATAAGACTACACATTATCAATAAAAAAGATATAAATGATAATTTTTTAGAAGGTTATTTTTTAATTGTAAAGAAAATAGCTTTTCAAAATGGAAGCTTTGTTGAAGATACAAAGTATATCGTTCCGGTAGTAAAAACAAAGAATAATGAAGTCTTAAATGAATTTATTTCTAAGGTAAATAATGAATTGTATCTGCTGAATGATTTTTCGATAAAGATTCATAAAAAGAACGAAAAAAGTATATCAAATAACAAATTGGTTTCGAATACATTTAAATTGTGTTCGAAAATAATAGATTATTATGCAGATCATAATTTTTATTTTAAAAACATAGCCGCCGAAGAATCACCGGTTTATATGTTTGATAGAATAATTATTTTGGCGAATCATCTTTTGTCTGCCTTGACGCTTATGGATGATAAGGAAAAAGAATTATTGCTGCAGTATTACTACGAATGGATGGATGTTAAGCCATCTGAACTAATAAGTGTGATGTTTGAGGCAAAAAGTGCAGTTTATGATCATAATGATATTGCGCAAACTCTAGAAAAACTAAATCAATTTTTAGGAGTTTTAAAACGTTTATTGCAAAAATTAAGTGAGCTTGAACATATTGGAATCAGAAAAGAAAGCATCGTAATTAGCGAAGAAACCAAAGCAAGTCCGCAAAGAAACAATACATGGTCAATATTAGATTAAAACCAAACGATGAAACCACTTAATTCCACCAAGATAAGAACCCAAAAGCGCAAGTTTTACATCATGTTTTTTGTAACATTCGCTTTTATGTTTGGCTGTCTGTCTATCACTTTGCTGACTGCAGACAAAGGAGCTGCAGAATTAGAACAGAAGTACAAGTACTACAATACCATTGTTGTAAAACAAGGCGAAATGAATTTGTTGCTGGACGAAATTTTAATCGAGGTTAACGATTTGAGATTTAAAGACAGAACGCTAAACGAGCGTAAATATCTTCAGTCTTTGATAAACGAAAAAAGTCTTGAAATTAAAAATGAAATCCGAAAATCTAAAACTGATTTAACAAATTCATTCAGTCTGTACGAAGAGTTTTTGGTAGAACTCCAACGCATACAGACTAGAATAGATGTTCTAAAAGAAGATGAAACAAGTTATAATATCAATAAAGTTCAGCTTGAAAAGTGCATCGAAAAACACAACAAGGAAAATATAAAAAAATAGTTTTATATCATGAAAAAAGCAATAGAATTAGATGAAACCTATTGGAAGAAACTAAAATTTAATTTAATATTTATCATAAGTGCTTTTGCAATCTATATTGGTGTTACAAAATACTTGTTTAAAACGCCTAGTTTTAATAACACAGATATGCTTAATAGGATTGATGATTATGAAAAAATGCAAAGAATTAAATCAGAATATGCGGGTAAATCTAAACTGATTTTTAAAACTATTGATACAATTAAATATGATATCAATCAAGTGCAAAGAATAGATGAAGTAAAACGAAGCATTTCAGATTACAAGCAACTTTATAAAGATAATGAATTTCATTCTTCGTATAATTTCTGTTTAATCGGCGGTAATCTTTTAAATGTTTTTTTAGAAATTAATTTAGAACAGAGCACCGTGAAAAAAAACGATACACTGATACAAAAAAGTCTTAACGAATGTAAAGCAAATTTTAAAGATGAACATTAAAAATAGAACAGTCGTTATACTATTGCTCTTTGTTGCCGCAATTTTAATTGTAGTAGCATTGGTTTTTCCTTTTAATAAAAAAATCAGTAATCTAGATTTTTCAATAGTTGATGCAAATGACAATCATCAATATGAGTTAAACGAAAAGCTATCCTTCAAAATAAATGACAATACTTTAATATCTGATAAAAAAGCTGTTTGGTATTTTGGTAATGGCGACTCAATTGTAAGTAATGAAAATGTAGAGTACAAGTATGAAAAAACGGGAAAATATCTAGTAACGCTTAAGATTGACAACAAATTTGATTTTTCAAAACAAATAAACATCGTCAACGGAAGGAGAATGACTGCAAAGGATTCTATTCCGAAAATATTCTGTGAAGAGTTTGGATATGTCGGCGAAGAAATTGTGTTTACCGCATATTCGCCGAGTTCTAATAATTGGTATTGGGAGTTTGGAGAAACAGGAACCATCGATTCTTATGAGAAACAAGCTATTTATGTTTTTAGCAAACCTGGTATTTATACAGTAAAACTAGAGACCGACAAAACCAGATATCCTATTACGAGAGAAATAGAGATTTTTCAGTTATACGAACCATTTAAGGAGCCGGAAATTGTTGATTCTGTAGGTATTGTGATAAACGATATTAAAAAACGACTTCAGATTATTGCTAATCTCAGCACAAGAGATACAAAATTGTATAAAGAGCAGGTCAATTATATCAAAAAGAAATATATCTGTAACGATCTTTCAGATGTAGTGGTGGTGGTAAACGAAGAAAAGTATAACGATTTTTTAAGTTACTGTCAAGGGCTTCATTATTTAGACGGAAATGCCACAATAATTCAAGATGTAAAACTGGATACCATAAAATGCTTTAAGCAGATAAATATTACCCAGAAAACTAAAAAAACAAAGTAATATAATGAAAATTAGTGCTTTAAAAAGCTATATTTTTTTGATGTGTCTGGTAATTACAAATGCTGTTACCTCACAGGTAAGAAATAGCACAACAATTGCCACAAAAACAGAAAAAAATGTGAATACCTATGGCAATGAACCTCAAAAGGAAGAAGAGAAATCAGAACTTAAGTTGGTTTTTTCGGATAGGAATGACAATAATATCTACGAAGGACCTTTTGGATCTAAAGTAAAGAGTAAAGTGAATATGCTGCTGCCAATGTATGTAATAGATGAAAATAAAAACTATTACGAAGTTGTTGTTGCAGATAAAAAACTTGTCGGCAAGCCAAAAGGAACTTTGTCAATTTTGCGCAATAAGAAAAATCACTTTGCAAATGCTAAAGAAGTGCAATATTTAGGCTGGATAAAAAAAGACAATCTTTTAGAATACAGCAGAGCAATGCAAAACCAGTACAACTTAAAGTATGTAAAACATTTTGTTGCTTGTAATACGGTTGACAACCTAGTTTCTAGTGCTGTCAATGTCAAAAAAAATGTACTGCCATTAAAAAATGATCCCAATTTAGAATCTGCTTCTAAAAAAAATGTCAAGCTAAATGATTTTGTTTATGTTTATAAAATAAACCATACGACTAAGGCAGCTTTTGTATCCAATTTTGATGATATAATGGCTAAAGACACTGCCAATCTTAAATATGGATGGATTCCGCTGCAATATTTAAATCCGATAGAGGATGACTGGGTTGTAAGGTTGAACAATACAGATAAATTAAAGCTTTCTTCTGGGAAAATTGTTTTTGAGGCTAATGAATTGTTTAAAAACACATTTTTTATTAATGAAAATCAGACTAATAAATCAATTAAGTTTGATAGTCCAATTCAAATCATGCTGCCGCTAAATATATGGAATCATGAAAAAAATAAGATAACAAATTTAAAAGGAGATGATATTAGCATAAAAACAATCGAAAATATAGCCGTTCAAAGTAAGACGATTAATTTTTATTATGTTTTTGAAAATAATAATTCGACAAGGCCTTATTTAAAAAAGACTCTTTCGACATTGCAAAACCTAAAGCTAACCATTAGTAACGAGGCGTATGCTAATTATAATTTTACGTACTCTTTTATTGCTAAAGGAAAACCAAGAAGTTATTATTTGATAAAATCAAAGTCTTTTTCGGAATGGTTTGAGCTAATTGAAAAAAGTGTCAAATATCCAGAAGAAATTACTCAGGATAATGTTTTGCCTAATAATGACAGTAATATTAGTCAGTTTTTGAGTTCGGAAACTAGTTTTGAAAATAACTTTTTTATTCTTGCAGGCCTAAATAATGGTTCTGTGAATACAGTGTTGCCGAATAATTTTAAAAAAATGGCAGAGAATAACTCAAAGCTGTTGTTCATTATTTTCGGAAATGAAAATACTACTGATAGTCAGGATTTTATTCTTCAAAGTAAAATGTATTTGAATGAAGCCAGTAATGCGAATAAAAAGAATATTCAGAATTATTTCGTCGATCCGAGACTAATTGTTAAAAATGATGAGTTTACGTATAACGGAGAATACGACAATGCTTTTATCTATGATGCGCCTTTGAGAAGTAATTTTAACGGAGGTATTATTTTTCCGAAATTAAATGGAGAATTAACTCCAGAGACTATAAATAAAGCGATAGATAGTGTTATAATCAAAACAATAAAAACCAATAACGGATTATTAAGATCACTTACGCAATATAAAAATGAATTTAGTTTTCTGAGGAGTCAGCCAAGTCAAAAAATAAACGATCTGATACAGAATAATTCAGAGGAAGATAAGGCAAATAAATTCATTCCTAAAAACTATGTAAGCGAAAGTTATGTCATAAAAGCCAGAGAGCCGCTTGATGGTATTCTGGAAGACAAGATTAATATCCTGCTTACAGAAAATGAGATTAGTCAACTTCTCGAAAACTACAGGGAATTGATCAGTAAAGATTATACCAGAGAAAATATCAATAGAATTGATGTTGAAAATTTTAAAGAACAATGTAGTTTTTTTATTGAAAGCATCAAAAAGACAGAAGCAATAAAATCTCGTAGCTCACTAGCAGAACTGCTTTATTTTAAAACCAGAGTTTTTGTAAATAACTCCTACCTTCATGAAATAAGAATTAAGGATATTAGAAAATTCAAGAGAGTGCCAGAAGAGTTTAAATCTATTTTCGTGTTCCTAAATAGTAAATTGGAAGTGCTGGAAAAAATGCAGCGAAATAATGCCTTTGAAGTTTTCAATGACGAAGCGGAGATAAAATATTACTACATCCCCAAAAAACTTTTACTATAACAGTATGACGGAAATTATCACTACTGGAGAACCAGTCAAACATTTGCACGAGATAATATTGGAATTGTTTTATTTTGAAAGCAAAGATAAGCCTTGTGAAATGACAAAAAGGGAAATTTTATGGAAATTAAAAGATCCCAGCATTACAGAATATCAAATAGAAGAGGTACTTAATTGGATGGTACATCACAAAAAACTAAATGAAAGTTTAGGCGTCTATACCTTAGACCGCTTTGAACTTATGGATTTAGAAGAAAAACTTAAAAACGAAAGATTGAATAAAGAGAATAGACAAGAACCTATATTTTTTACTAATTATAGTACCATCAATAATATACAAAATGCTGTAAAACCAAAAGCACTCGATGTATTTGTGCAATATATTCTGCCAACATTTTTATTTTCTTATATCGTTTTTATATTTTTTCTCGTAAACAAACTCAGTAACAGTTTTCAAGTGAATAATCCCACAACCGAAAATGTGAGTGAGCTAACGCTTAAAGAACCTAAAACAGGTGTAATTAGGAAAAAAAAGGCTTTGTCGGATAAGGAAGTAAAAAGATTATTTTCGAATCAGCATCAAAATATCCTATACCTTAACAAAACAATTGATTCACTTCAAAAGCAGGTAAACAAAATAAATGAGATTCAGAGTGAATCGACTGAATCGATTAACAATCAGGTCAATACACTGCAACCGCAGGTAAACGCTATATTATTGCATATGACTGTGGTGCTTTTGGGCTTTATTTTATTGTTTTTCATAAAAAACATTATTGGTTAGTGCGTAACCTCAATCTATTTTTGTGAAAGGCAGGGATTTGTATGTAAAAAAATCCGGATTTATTATCTAAGAAGTATCTCCAAAGAGTCAAATTTGCAGCAGTTTTGAATTAATAGTTTTTTCCTACATGCTCTGTGATAGCCTAGAACTGCATTTTAATATTTTTTATGAAAAATAGTACGAAGTAATTTGCAAATGTTAATTATAGTTGTATATTCGTACAGAAATTGATTGCGAATCCCCCTCATCTTCCTACAAGAAGCAAATCAAAAAAAGTACGTTAGTACAAAAAAGAGGTATTCTAAAATCAGTTAGGATGCCTCTTTTTTTTGTTAATACTAGTCAGACAATTCAAAGAGGATTCTAAAAAAAAGATTTTTTAACAATTTAATTATTTTTATTATGGCATTTAAAGCAATTTTAGAATTCGAAGGAAACGAGTACCAAGTATTATTCTCAAAAGTTGATATGTTGAGACATACAGACGGAAAA
>NZ_JBHLYW010000013.1:0-21531 GCF_042431625.1 Flavobacterium procerum
ACTGGACATTCTTGACAAATACGACGTTGCCAATGCCTTAAAACGTGACATCGATGTATTCTTTAGTAATGCAGGAATCGGGGAAAGCGGTCCGGTATTTGAAATTCCGCTTGATTTGGTTCGTGCGAATTATGAAACAAATGTTTTTGCTCCGCTGCAATTGTCACAAGGCTTTGCTTCTAAATGGATCACAGAAGGCAAAAAAGGTAAAATTGTTTTTACTTCTTCTATGGGCGGATTATTCACGCCATCTGGTTACGGAATCTACGTTTCAACCAAACACGCTCTTGAAGCAGTAGCCGAAGCATTGGCTGATGAATTGAATCCTTACGGAATCAAAATTCAAACCATTAATCCTGGAGCTTACTTAACTGGTTATAACGAAACAATGGCCGAAAATGCTTTCCGCTGGCTGGATGACGATAAAAACTTCACCAAACGTGCCGATATGAAAGCCAATTTCGATTCGCTTTTAGGTACACCAGAAGGTAGACTGGATCCACAGGAAATGATCGATGCAATTATCGAAATTGTGCCGTCAGATAGCGGTAAATTCAGAAACGTGGTGCCGCAGTTTGTAGAAGACATGTTAAAAGACCACCAATTGAAAGCTTGGGAAAATACCATTTAATAATCACGTTTCATGATAATGATGGTTTCAGCAGGGCATCTCAATAATGGGATGCCCGAATAAAATAATATAGTTTAAGAAAATCTAATACTAAATATCATGTCAACAAAAAAATCAATATTAATAGTTGGTGCAGGCTCGGGTTTGAGCCTTTCAGTTGCCGAACAATTCGGTAATGAGGGATTCGCTGTAGGTCTGATCAGCCGTAATCCCGAAAAGTTGAAAAACTTAAAAGAATATTTAGATGCAAAAGGAATTGAAAGTTATACTGCTGCAGGTGATGCCGGAAGTGCTGAAGACCTTACCAATGCAATACAAACTTTAGGTAAGCATTTAGGAGGTTTCGACGTTGTACACTACAATGCCGCCGTTGTAAAAGCTCAGGATATCCTCGAAGAAAGCTCCGAATCTTTAACAAAGGAATTTACTGTAAACGTTGCAAATGCTTTGCATGTCTTACAGATATCCTACCCTGATTTAAAACAGAAGCAGGGAGCATTACTTCTAACCGGAGGCGGTCTTGCTTTAACGCCAAGTGCAGATTATGGTTCGCTGTCTATTGGTAAAGCAGCATTACGCAGTTTGGCCTATCAGCTGCACAATCGTTTAAAGGCGGATAACATACATGTTGGATTATTGACCGTTGATGGTTTGATTGATCCGGCAAGTAAGACCCATTCTCCCGAAGAACTGGCAAAACTATTTTATGCGCTATATCTTGACAGATCCATTGCAGAAATACACCACGCAGCCGAAAGCACGGATTATAAAAGCCTTTAATTCCAAAAGAGCAGAATTTAAAGCACTAATTCTTTAAAGGTTAGTGCTTTTTTATTAATTTTACAAGACTAATAATTATGAGAATGGTAAGAGAAACACTTGATAGTAAAGAGATTAATACCCTTCGTGATTTACCGGATATGATTCCTGTTTTTCGTGAGTTTTTTGAAGATTGGACCATAAGGGTGTTTAACCGTGAACAGCACGAGTGCCGTAATTACCTTTCTCCAAACCGCAGGGAATTTTACAAAATATTATTAATTACAAAAGGGCTGGGGGTATTTACGATGGGGCTTAATACCTACTATGTCGAAGAACCTACTTTACTGTTTATTCATCCAAATGATATCATTTCTTGGAAAAATATTTCTCAAGAAGGAGAATCGGGAGGCTATTATGTACTTTTCAAAAAATCGTTTGTCAACCATCATTTACAGTTAAAAGCTATAATTGATAAATTCGCATTGTTTACAGACAAACCAAAAAGTGTAATTCGCTTAAGTCAGGAAGAACTTCCCCGAATTACTCAGTATTTCGAGCGGATGCAGGAAGAAGAGCTGGATAAAGCTAATGTTGATTTTAGAGAAGACTCCCTGCAGGCATTTCTTCAGTTATTAATGGTAGAAAGCATGAAGGTAGCCCGGTTTCCGAAACCGGATGAAGTTACCGAGGACTATTCGCACATACACCATTTCTTCGATTTATTAGAAAAGGAAACTTCAGGCATCAACTACGATCAGCCAATCCGTATCAAAACCGCAAAGGAATTTGCTTATGACCTGCAGATGCATCCTAATTATCTCAATGCAGTTCTTAAAAAACATACAGGTCAGAATGCAAGCACACATATTAGAAACAGAATTCTTGATGAGGCCAAAGCCTTGCTGGTACAGACAGACTGGAGCCTTCAGGATATAAGTTTTAGTGTTGGTTTCGCGGAACAGCCTAATTTCAGCCAGTTCTTCAAGAAAAATACTGGTTTTACACCTGCCGAATTCAGACGCAGTTTCTAAAAATTCATATCATATTATATATTACAAAGCCCTCAATTTACGAGGGCTTTTTTATTAGCATATCTGCAATTATTTTAAATCTTTGATATTCATAATATAGGCTTTGTTATTCGTACAGAATAAGCTTGGGTTTATACTGAAATTTGTATCATCAAATAGGATAAACGATATCCTTACCGATAACAATTTAGATACAAATATTATGAATACAAACAATACAGACACAGTTACTTTATTTGTAAAGCTTTTTGTAAAATCGGAAAGCAATGCGAAAGCAAGACAGGCACTATTGGCAGATGTGCATGGCGCCTGGAGCGAAGAAGGCAATTACAAAATGGAACTTTACGATGCCGCAGAAAAGCCAAATGTTCTGTACCTCTTTGAGCGATGGAAAAACCAGGCTGCTTTAGAAAACCACTTTAAACAGCCATATACCGTAGGTGCTTTTGATCTTCAAAAAGCAGATTTAGTGAAGCCTATAGAAATGAACTACCTCACAGATCTTTGGCCGCTGGTTAACGAAACGCTGAAAAAAGAAGAACACAGAGCCTTAACGACATTGATAGTTCCTTTTGAAGTAAAACCTGGAAATGGCCCACAAATTATAGAGCTCTTTGAAAAATTTGTGCCTCTGGTTAGACAGGAGCAAGGGAACGTTGAATTCAGTTTTCACAGCGTAAAAGGAAGTGATAATCTATTTGTGCTGTACGAACGCTGGGAAAATCAGCAAAATCTTGAAGCGCACAACAAACTTGAGACAACTGGTGAATTAGTTGATAGTGTAGGGAAGTTAATAAACGGAACCGTATTGGGCTCGGTACTTTTCGTAACAGACATCAGCAAATAGGAATCAAAAACAATATAAAAATTTAAGTCATGAAAAATAAAAAAGTATGGTTGATCACAGGAGCTTCCCAAGGAATGGGTTTTGCAGCAGTGAGATACCTGTTGTCAAGAGATCAGACAGTTATAGCAACTACAAGAGATGCTGACAAGTTTGATAAAAGCGTTCGCAGCAATCCAAAACTGGAAGTGATCAGTCTTGATTTAACAGATGATAATGCTGTTAAAACAGCCATTACAGCTGTCAGCAAAAAATATGGAACAATCGATATGCTCATCAATAATGCCGGTTACGGATTTGCAGGAGCTATTGAAGAAGCCAGTGAAAAAGAAATTGCCAATGTTCTGGCTGTTAATGTCGAAGCCACTCTAAGGATAACCCGATATGTTTTGCCAATTATGCGCAAAGCAGGCAGCGGTCATATTATTAACCTTTCTTCTGCATCAGGATTAGTAAGTTCGCCAGGATTCGGAATATATAATGCAGCGAAATATGCAGTTGAAGGATTCTCAGAAGCACTTTATCATGAGGTAAAAGACTTAGGGATCAAAGTTACTATTATTGAGCCTGGCGCCTTCCGTACCAATTTTTTAGATAGCTCGCTGGCCGTATCGCAAAATACCATTTCGGACTACGATGCCACTGCGGGCAAATTTAGGAACACACTTAAAAACAACAATGGTAATCAACCGGGAGATCCCGAAAGAGCAGTACGTATTATCGCTGAAATAAGCGAGATGAAAAATCCGCCATTACGTCTCCTGCTAGGACAGGATGCATACACACGGGTAACAAAAAAAATAGGCGAAATGCAGGCCGAAATAGAACAATTCAAATACATGACCCTTGCATCGGGCTTCACACTTAATTAATCAACTAAAAATACAGATATTATGAAAACTTTAAAAACGACAGTATGGGCATTCATTACCCTGTTTGGACTTAGCGCTTCAGCACAAACAGAGGCTGAAAACAAAAAGATCATTAAAGCCGGCTTTGAGCGTTGGGCAAAAGGAGAAGGAAGTTTCTTTGATCTGCTTACCGATGATATGGTTTGGACAATTAATGGAAGTGCCCCACTTTCCAAAACTTATAAGGACAAACAACAATTTTTGGAAGAAGTCATCAATCCTCTTAATGAGCGTCTTTCCAAAAAAATTGTCCCTTCACTGAGAGGACTATATGCAGAGAAAGATATGGTGATTGCACTGATAGATGGTACAGCAACTGCCAAAGATGGAAAGCCTTACAATATGTCTTATGCTTGGTTTATGCAGATGGAAAAAGGTAAAATCATTCGTGTTGAAGCATTTCTGGATGGAATTCAATTTGCGGACATAATGAAAAGAATTCCTGCGGGAAACTAATTAGATCAACTATTCAACCACTAAAAAATTATAATCATGCACGCAGGAAGACGTTATTCGTTATCAGAATTCAAAACGCAGTTTTGTCGAAATTCAACAATAAGTCTGTCTTGATCTGGTAAGTCTTTTAGCATTGTCATAATCTTTCCTTATAAACCACTTATAATTCATCTTTGAAATTCATAATAAACCCTTTGCAATCGGTATAATCTACCTAAGGTTTTATTCGGAATTTTGGAGTATCAGATAACAAATAATTATTAATTTTAAAACTAGAAATCATGAAATCGAAGATTCACGAACACCCAAAAAACAATTTATTCTTAGTGAGTAAAAACTTTATCAAAAACACAGTAATAGCATTAAGTCTTTTAATTGCTTTAGTGTCAAATGCACAACACAAACATGACACAGGATTTAAAATGCCTGCTTTAAACCCGAAAAGCCCTTTGGCTGAATTGAACGGGAACCACGTAGGTATCAGAGTACCTGATTACGACGCTGCCATTAAATGGTATACCGAAAAATTAGACTTCCGTATTATACACGAATGGCCTTACGCCGATGAAAAACTGGCTTATTTAGCACCAGCCAATAGCAATGATTTTTGGATTGAAATTCTAGCAGGCGGTAAATTAAGTGAACCAATCGTGTACAATGATTTAGGAAAAAGCTTAGAGAAAGCAGGGTTTCACCATATCTGTATGGATGTAGCAAGTGTTGACAAAACTGTAGCAGAATTGAAAAAGCGAGGTGTAACCATTGTAGGAGATACCTTTTATTTACCTGCTATCAGCCGCAAACTTGCGTTCTTTCAGGATCCATGGGGAAATATGATTGAACTTTCAGAAATTGTTAAAAAATAAGTTGAGATTTGCCATAAATGCCTTTAGTTTTCCAAAGGCTTTTATGATTTACCAAAGCAGTAGTCTGTACTGAGTACTAACTAAAATTGTAAAGATGATTAATAAAATGAAACAGCCAATTCTAATCTAGTTTTCAAACTATTACGTTTCTTTTTTTATGTTCTCATGAACAGAATTACTTAAAAGTATAAACATTAGTAAAATTGCAATAAATAGAATAAAAAATGATAAATAAAAAATTTGCGTACACAGGACTTTGTTTTTTTTTAGTTACAATAATGCTTCAGGCGCAGCGTGCTGAAAATTTGCAAACCATACTGCTGAGCGAGAGAACACAAACTGCTCCAGAAGATATTTTTAAGAAATTTAGAGATGCTGGAATGAACCCAGTTAATCATGAACTGACAAAAACTGAAAAGGAGAAAATCAGCAAGGCAATCTCTATATTGCCACCCTTGCATCAAAAAGTTTTAAAAGACCATTTGCACAGCATCAGTTTTATGGATAATATGCCAAATACAGCACTTACATCTTTGCTTGAAAATTCAGGTCCTGCAAAAACCTTTAATATAACTTTTCGTGCTGGAATTTTAAACGAAACAATTTCAGAATGGGCTACCTGGAAAGAAAACACCTGTTATAGTAAAGCTGAAAACAATAATTATCAGGTTGTTATTGAGGCTGGTGAGATGGATGCCATTGTATATGTTTTACTTCATGAAGCAACTCATGTTGTAGACAAGGTTTTAAATACTACCCCTCCAATGGATGACACAAAGGAGGTTTGGCCAGCTCAGACTCCTTTTACAGTTGGTATTTGGCATAAACCAACAGAACCTTCGGGAGATGCAACTAATTCATTGCTGGAAACTACACGTTTTAGAAGTGGTGAGGTTTTGCCAATTTCATCTGCACCAGATGTCTACAAAGCACTTCAGGAAACACCATTCTGTTCTTTGTATAGTATGGCTTCATGGTCTGAAGACCTTGCCGAAATGCTGGCTATTTATCATTTAACACAGAAAATGAACCAGCCTTTCAAAATAGTAGTTAAACAAGATGGAATGGACATTTTTACCTATGAACCTTTTACTAACCCAAAAGTTCTAAAAAGACAAAACAACCTAGCGGTGTTTTATGAGTCTTAGACATTGCAGAAAAAAAGCTTTGGAGAAATCTGAAGCTTTTATCATTTAGATGTGAACCATTTTAAAATGAAATTAAGCTTTTATTTATTTTAGAAGTTCTCAAAAAAGTATCGAAGCTTCCATTATGCAAAATGTATTATTAGTGGATGGAAACAAAAAGAGGTCGCTCAACAGGGAATAGGGAAGATTATCGAAGAGTTCCCTTGACCGCTTATGCTTCGAGTGACCGTTCAATCTCCATAAAGGATCTTTAATTTATAAATCTATCATTTTTTTAGAATATTGTAGTCACTTAACCTTGCGTGCTCCTTTGTTAGTAAATCATAAAATGAAATGTATTACGTTAATTAGGAGTTAGAAATGTATTCTGTCCTTGTTTTAAGTTCCTGAGAATTTATTATAATATGAATATTTACCTACTTATTACTGCTGTTGGTTCAACGAATTGACCGTCTGATACGACTCAAAGATTGGGCAGTAATCCCTAGATAAGATGCAATATCAATAAGGGGGACATGGAGTACCAAACCAGGCTGCAGCGTTAGCAGCTTCGAGTACCTTTCGCTTGATTTTACACCCAGATAGCTGTTCTTGATATTGATCATTTCAACCATGGTTAAATGTGCTATCTTGTCTAGAAGCAATCTAAAAAAAGGAAGCTTTTCAAATAAAATAAATAAATTCTTTCGGTTAATCTCCATAACAATAACGTCGCTTGCAGCTTCTAAGCCCTGCTCGGCAGGAATATTATCATACAAGCTATATAGAAAACTCATGAATTGATTTTCCTCCATAAAGAAATAAGAGTGATCGCGATCCTGGTCGCTGGGAACGGTAATAATTCCCAGAATATCATAAAAAAGTAATGGATATCATGAATTCAATGGATTATGAAGACTCTCGTTCTCTTTATGAAAAGATGAAGTTTGATCGTATCCTTAAGTCGTTATCCAAAGTGTATCATTATAAATATGAGGAAATCAAAACTATCAAGATTAAATTGTTCAATAACTTTTCTATACATGAAGAAGGAGAAGAAGAAAACTTTTTTTTAATAGAGATTGACCCTTTTTCTGGCAAAGAAATCCAGAAGATTTTATTGGAAAGAACTGATCAATTGATGTACTATTTTACAGAGTCAATATCTATAAACGAACTTATTGAAATAATTAAAGAAGATTTTAAAAACACCACTGAGATTGAATTTAAACAATTAGAAGAAAATATATTAAGTTTAGTTTTTGAGGAAATTCTGATGATGGGTTCACTTGAAATTTTATAATCTTCAGTTTTGTCTATTCAAAATATCCTTTTAAAAAACAATGTTCGTTTTTTCTTTTCCCATGCTCCGCAAATGAAATTTTTCAAAAGAAAAAACGGGAAAAAGAAAGCAGAAGACTATTGGGCGCAAGGAGCCGGAGTGCTATAAGCCCCGAAGGGCGGCGAAGAGCCGTTATGCGCATGCAGGTGAGGGCGGGCACTACTTTGGCTGCCCTTTTAACCCGTTTTGAATTGAAAATCAGCCCTTGTCTTTTGTTTTTGAGATTCCGCTTGAGAATGGCTATCTTGGCAGTTAGGAAGTGGCAGCAAACAGTAAAAGCCTTGCTTTCACATGACCATACCATATCATGGTATGCCCTGATTCTGCCATAATGCTTAACTAAATAAAATCTATTTTTGAAACTTAGAGTAACCTCCAGTATAATACTTGTAATAGTTGCCTTTATTTCGTACTTTTGAACAAAGCTGAATTATGAAGAGTAGAAGAAGACATATTGGTGCCATTAGCAAAAGAAGAAAATCAATGTTATCTTCCAGGGAAGATAATGCGTTGCTGGATTCTGCAAAAATTGCTTCATCTAAAGCTGTTAGAAGTTCTATGGCATTAGGTATTACAATTAAAGTTATCAGGGATCACGAAATTATTGCTGTCAATCCTGATAGGTCGATAAAGGTCATAAGAAAAATTGCGAAGACTTCGATTGACGTGTCATCATTGAGAAAAGGAATGATTTTAGAAAGAAAGTAATATGTCTCAAGCAAGACTACGCATATTTGCAGGACCAAACGGTTCAGGAAAAAGCACGCTGTTTGATTCTTTTTCTAAAAAATATGATGCGGGAGTATTTCTTAATGCAGATCTGATTGAAAGAGAATTAGCAAATAATGGATTTATTGACTTAAGCGAGTTCAATTTAAATCTTACCCAAATGATTTAAATGAATTTTTAAAGACTGAAAGGGCCGCTTCTCTGATAAAAAAATCTATAGATAATAATCATAAAATAGATTTTTCTTTAAAAGAGAATGTCATAGTGGATGCACAGAAAGAAACACATAGTTATGAGGGTGCCCTATAAGTGCATTTTGAGGCATCATCTGCAGGAAAGCGAAATTGATTTTTGTTTTGAGACTGTCATGAGCCATCCTTCCAAGATTGAAGAAATAAGGGAAGCAAAGCAAAAAGGCTATAAGACATACCTATATTTTATATGTATTGATGACCCTGAGGTAAATGTTTCCCGAGTTGAAAATAGGGTAATCAAAGGAGGCCATAATGTCTCTCCGGAAAAAATATCAAGCCGTTATTATAATACATTAAGCAATCTTATGCCCATGATTCAAAATGTAGACAAAAGTTACCTATTCGATAATTCAAGTGAGGAATATAAATTAATTGCCAAGATCTCTGAAAATAAACTGTCATTAGAAATAGACCCTTCTGAACTTCCCAACTGGTTTATTGATTATGTACTTAAATACTATATCTAATCATTATCCATATTATATAAAACTTGATATACTTATAAAAAATACAAAGATCTCAATTGAGGTATACAGTTTCGAACCTAAGCTTCTTAGTCCTTAATTTTTCTGGTGTTTTATTTTTTGAAATACCGAAGTGCCACGATTCTGCTACAAAAGGTAAACACGTGAAAGAAGAGTACTATTCTACTTAACTTTTTGTGGCAAATTTGGAGGCAACTCCAGTTTTTAACGCCTGAGTTTTGAGAACCATTTACCATAATGTGTCCAAAGTTTTTTTAGCGGACTTGTTTCTTTAATTCAATACAGTTTTTTTTGATAGGCAATTCTTAAAAAAACTTTGAATTTATCCTTGATGGAAAGAAAAAGTCTTTGATTTGTTAACTTTTGGTTAAATTGCGGTCATATTTGTAATCCGATATGATTATTACTGACGATGAAATTCTTCAACGCCTTCGAGCAGGTGATAAAAAAGCATTAACAATACTATATGATAGTCATTGGAAGCCTTTATTTGCCTCCTCCTATCTTTTGCTTAAAGACAGGGAACTGTGTGAGGAAATCATGCAGGATGTCTTTATTGATTTATGGAACAGGCGCTCTGATCTTCAGATTAAAATTTCTTTCAAAAGTTATTTGTATGCTTGTGTCCGATATAAAGTTTTTGCAGAATTCAGGAAAGATAAGCCCGAACGCATTGAATTGTATGACGACATCAATGCAAGGTTCCAATATGCCACACCAGAGACAAGAATGATTCATGAAGAGCTTGAGCATCATATCAACCTTATTGTCGAAAGTCTGCCTGAAAAATGCCAGTTAGTTTTTAAACTCAGCAGAAATGAGCTCTTAAGCCATAAAGAGATTGCGGAACAATTAGGAATCTCTACCAAAACAGTTGAAAATCATATTACCAATGCATTACGAGTTTTAAGGGATTCATTAGGTAATGTGCTTTCTGTTGAAGTTATACTCCATTTTATAATGAATCGTTAGAGTGTCTGCAAATAACAAATTCTTGCAGAATTTGGCTTTTTGTTGTAAAAAACGTATTACAATTCCCTTCTTTATTGTATAATTATCTCTAAAAATAAAAAAAAAACATTTTTTTCTTAGGGGATACCTCCTTGTTTTCTACACTATATTTATATACTCTCTAATGAGAAAACAAAAAAGCAATGGATACTAATTACAATAAGCGTGATTTTCAAGAACTTATTGAAAAGTATATGGATGGTGAAATATCCATAGAAGAGATGAAGCTATTGGTAAACTACTACCATAGTTTTAAACTTGAAAATGATTGGGTAGAGGAATTAGGTTCGGAGGAGCCTATAAAAAACCGGATGCTTGCTGAAATCCTTTATGCAATTGAAGAGGGAAATTCTCAAGAATCCAAAGTAATAAGAATCTTCAGAAGCAGCATTTTTAAATTCAGTGCAGCTGCGGCTGTTTTATTGTTTGTGTTTTTTAGTGTTTATAATAGTAATACTTTCAAGAAAGATCAGATTCCCGCTGAAAAAGTTGTTCTGAACAATATTAGAATAGGAACAGACAAAGCTGTCCTGACTTTGGAAGACGGCTCTAAAATAGCTTTAGAAAAAGGAACCAATTATACAGCAAATAACGTAAGTAGTAATGGCGAACATATTGTATATGGTTCTGATGGTAAAAAAGCACCAGCAGAAATAGGGTCAAATTTTTTGACCATTCCAAGAGGCGGACAGTTTTTTTTGCAGCTGGCGGATGGAACAAAGGTCTGGATGAATTCAGAATCCCAATTAAAGTTTCCAGTAGCTTTTGTTGATGGTGAAGTCAGAAAGGTAGAATTGATTTATGGGGAAGCCTATTTTGAGGTTTCGCCTAGCACCATGCATAAAGGTTCAAAATTTGAAGTTTTTGCAAAAAAACAGAAAGTGGAGGTTATCGGAACCCAGTTTAATATAAAGGCTTACAGCGACGAAAATAATATTTACACCACTTTAGTGGAAGGAAAAGTAGCTTTGGATATTCAGGGGAAAAGACATTTGCTTGCTCCCAACCAGCAGCTTAATTTCAATCTTTTGAATGAAAATGTAAAAATCTATGAAGTTGATGTTTACGGCTCTATTGCCTGGAAAGAAGGATTTTTCAGCTTTGACAGCATGGCTTTAAAAGATATCATGAAAGTGTTATCGCGATGGTACGATGTGGACATAACGTTTGAAAACACCAAATTGGAAAAGGTAAAATTTAATGGAGTTTTACGAAAAGATCAGGACTTAAAAGAAATATTAAAAACCATTAAAAAAACCAAATTTATAAACGCCTATGAAATAAAAAACGGAAGAATTATTATAAAATAAAAAAGGGAATAAAGTCACGACCTCTCACAGTAATGTACTTTATCCCTCTTAATTGATGTCGCCTAATTAAATTTAACTAACCAACATTCAAATTTATGAAAATTAAGTTTACTAACAATGTTTTCCTTAGCGGGAAATCGTTTACAGTGTTTATTATGAAAACTTTTATATTTTTATTTTGCACTACAGTTTTCAGTTTCAGCCCAGGGAAAATTTTCTCCCAGAAGGCTAAAATCAGCATTGACGCAGATAAAACAGTAACAATCGACCAAGTTTTTGATATGATTCGAAAACAGACGAAATACGCCTTTATATATCAGGAAGATTTATTTGATAAGCTTCCCAAAGTCACACTCAAAAAAGGTATTATTGAAGCTGATAAACTTTTGGCACAAGCTTTAAGAAATGGCAATTTTCAAGTAACTTTAAGTTCGGACAATACCATTCTGATTGAAGAAAAAGAAGCCGAAGAAGCAGCTGCAAATTTAATACTCAAAGGATCTGTTTTAGATGAAAAGGGCATGCCTTTACCTGGCGTAAGTATTTTGCTTGTAGGAACCAATAAACATGGGGTGTCTGATTTCGATGGAAAATTTTCTATTGAATTGCCGGCAGGAAAAAATGTGCTTAAAATAAGCTACCTGGGATATAAGACGCAGGAAATTAGTGTTGAAAACCAGACTTTGGTAACTATCAAAATGCAGCCTGATTTAGCAAAATTAGATGAAATTGTAATTATTGGTTACGGAACCACCAGCAAAAGAACTACTACAGGGTCTGTTGTTAAGATAGCTTCTGAGGATATTGAAAAACAGCCTGTTACTAATGTTCTGCAGACCCTGCAGGGAAGAACTCCTGGAGTTTTCGTTAGCCAGAGTTCCGGTTATGCCGGCAGTAACGTGAATATAAGTATCCGAGGGCGAAATTCTATTTTTGGGGATAATCTGCCACTGTATGTAATTGATGGTATTCCGTACATTTCGGATGACATTAAAGAGCAGGTTCAGACTAACTTTGTAATTAGAGGAGCTCAAAAAAGAACCAGTCCGCTGAACATTATTAATCCCAATGATATTGAAAGCGTTGAAATCCTTAAAGATGCCGATGCTACGGCTATTTACGGATCAAGAGGAGCCAATGGTGTAGTGCTTATTACAACCAAAAAGGGACAGGCAGGAAAAACAGAGTTTACTGTTAATACCGCTTCAGGGATATCAGACGTGGCAAACAAAATAAGAACGTTGGATACGCCTACATACCTGAATATGCTCCGTACGGCGCATACCAATGCTAATGCAGTACCCAATAGGAGAACAACAGCAATGGCGCTTACTGATTTTGATCCCAATGCCTATACTGACTGGCAGGAAAAACTGATCGGAGGGGCTGCTGACTTCAATGATTTCTCTGCAAGCTTAAAAGGAGGAAATGAGACAACCAATTTTCTTTTAAGTGCCGCATATCACAAGGAAACTACTGTGCTGCCGGGAGATTTTGGTTATAATAAATTTTCTACCAATTTCAATGTGAACCACCGTACTTTAAATAATAAGCTAAAATTAGGAGCTACCGTTATGTTTGCCTCAGATGTCAATAAACTTCCTTTCTTCGACATTACCTCTTATGCAGTTAATACCGCCCCTAACCGCCCCATCTACAATGCGGACGGAACGTATTACTGGTCGGCTTTTTATTCTAGTGATGTGAACCCAATAGCGGCATTAGACAGAAGAGTGGAGGATAAAGGAAATAATTTATTAACCAGTTTTAATGTTCAGTTTGATATCGCTAAAGGGTTTTCTTTTAAAACGGATGTGGGATACAGCAGGGCGCAGATGACCTCTGAACAGTTTCTGCCGGTATCAGGAATTAATCATGTTTTTTATACAGCTAATAATAACAGTGCATTTCTTAATACCTCTAGAGCTTATACGCTTTCTGTTAACAACACTAATAATTTTACTATTGATCCGCAGTTGAATTATTCAACTATGCTGTGGAAAGGTAATCTAACTGCTTTAGTCGGAGGTTCGTGGCAGACTAGAAAATCTGACATGCCTACTTATTTAAACGCCTCTAGCTATTCCTCCGATAACCTGATAG
Source organism: Flavobacterium procerum (assembly GCF_042431625.1). NCBI lineage: Bacteria > Pseudomonadati > Bacteroidota > Flavobacteriia > Flavobacteriales > Flavobacteriaceae > Flavobacterium > Flavobacterium procerum. The sequence continues at coordinate 13,863 of NZ_JBHLYW010000013.1, forward strand.
GAATTATCGGTTCAGCAGGAGTAGTTACTAGTAGTAATGGCTCTTCTGAATATAAATATGTTTCGCTTTTCAGCAGGGTGAATTACAATGTTGAAAATAAGTATATTCTGAACATAACCTTTAGAAGGGATGGCTCTTCTAAATTTGGACCTAATAACCGCTATGGAAACTTTGGCTCTGTCGGAGCTGCATGGGTTTTTACAGAAGAGAATTTCTTAAAAGACAATTCATGGCTGAGTTTTGGTAAAATTCGTTCTAGTTATGGAAAAATTGGAAGTGATGACATAGGGGATTATGGATATGCAGATACTTATGGAGTAAGCACGTATTCTGTTGGAAATGCTGCTATGGCTCCAGCTCGTATTGCAAACCCTAATTACCAATGGGAAGTTACGAATAAATTTGAAGCCGCTTTAGATTTGGGGTTTCTTAATGACCGAATCTCTTTTACGGCTGCCTATTACAGAAATCTTTCTTCTAATCAATTGACATTGCTTCCTTTGAGCGCGCAGGCAGGATTCGTTAATTATCAGGCTAATCTGCCTGCTGAAGTTGAAAATAAAGGTCTGGAATTTACATTGACCACAACAAACATCCGTAATAAAAACTTAAACTGGAGTACTTCCTTTAACATTTCCAAAAATGAAAACAAATTACTTTCCTTTCCTGGCATAGAAACTACCAGTTCATATTCCCAATATGTAGTAGGCAGGCCGTTAAACAGTAATTATTTGCTGAACTATACAGGTACAGATGCCAGCGGAATAGCCCAGTTTGAAGATGTTAATGGTGATGGCAGAATTTCAACCGGATTAGCAGATACAAAAATCGGAGACAGAGTGTATCAGGGGCCTTCTTACCCTGAGTATTATGGAGGGATATCGAACTCTATTTCTTATAAAGGGTTTTCTCTTGATTTCTTATTCCAGTTTGTAAAACAGGAAGGAAGAAGTTTGTTGTCTTCTGTAGCGGTGCAGCCTGGGTATCCTTTTGGACTGGCTAATTACCAGGTTGATGATTACAATGATTATATCGCTCAGGGTAATGTTTTGAGTACAAATTTTCAGCCTAGTTTCTTTAATTATGTAGGTTCAACAGCTACCATTGTGGATGCATCTTATATCAAATTGAAAAATGTAAGTGCTTCATATACTATCCCTCTGGATGAAAGTACCAAAAAAGTCTTGAAAAATGTTCGTGTTTCGCTTCAAGGGCAGAATTTGGTAACCTTTACCAAATACAGAGGATTTGACCCTGAAACACAGGGATTGGTGCTGCCTCCGTTGCGTACGGTCACTTTAGGAACTCAGTTAACATTTTAAATAAAAAAACATGAAAAATAATTCTATAAAATACACCTATATATTTTCGTTTTTTCTTTTAATGGGATTAACGGGTTGTGATGAAATGCTTGAAGTTGAAATTCCTAAAAATCAGCTGTCTTCCAGCGTTATATTTGAATCGGATAATACTGCTGAAGCAACTGTTAACGGAATTTATCAGAGTATGGCAGCTGGTACAGCTTTCAATAGTCTGATTCATCAAATTCCTGGAGAAACTTCTGATGAGCTTATTTTAAGAACACAGCTTACAGATGTCTATAATACAAATGAAATTCCAGATATCGATGGTTCTAATAATACAATGTGGACTGAATTTTATAAAACGGTATATAATGCGAATAATGCTATAGAAGGACTGACCAAGAGTAGTGCGCTTACTCCGGCCAAAACGTTAAATTGGATTGCCGAGGCTAAATTTATAAGGGCTTACTGTTATTTTTACATGACCAACATGTGGGGAGACGTTCCATTAGTTCTAACCACTGATGTTGAGAAGTCGGCATTGGCTCCCCGAAATACACAGTCTGAAGTTTATGCACAGATTATAACTGACTTAACAGAGGCTGCGAAGGATCTTCCTGTGAATTACAGCAATTACGCTTCCAATCAGCGCATCAGGGCTACAAAATGGGCTGCAGAAGCATTACTGGCAAGGGTTAATCTTTATTTAGGAAACTGGACGCAAGCCGAAGCGCATGCTGCTTTAGTAATTAATGAGACAGGTACTTATAAAATGATTACCGGTTTAACAGCTTCAAACAGTCCCTTTATAGCTGACAATACAGAGTCAATTTTACAGATTCCATACAATATCAGGGCTTTTACCTACGAAGGATCTAGTGTATTTCCTGCAGCAGGAAAATATATACTTCGCAAAGGGACTTCCTTGTTCGAAAACGGTGATGCCAGAAGAACAAACTGGACAGATCCTGTTGCGGGGACTGCATTTTTAGCACCTCGAAAATACAAAAATGCTTTTGGAACTACTCCGGTAGAGCGTTCAACAGTACTTCGTTTAGCCGAACTTTATCTGATAAGAGCTGAAGCACGCGTGAAGTTAAACAATGTTACCGGTGCTCAGCAGGATATAAATGTAATCAGAAACAGAGCTTTGCTGAGCTCAACTGCATTGACAAATCCGGCTTCCTTACTCGATTTAATCGCACTTGAAAGAGAGCGTGAACTTTTTTCAGAATTTGGCCACAGATGGTTCGATCTTAAGAGAACCGGAAAAGCAGATCAGGTTCTAAGTGCAATTACATCCAAAATCTGGGCTTCTACAGACAGTCTTTATCCAATTCCTGATCCTGCAAGACGCGCTAATCCGTTTTTAACTCAAAACTCGGGATATTAAATAAAATATAAAATAATCTCAGGGATGCTTTTCAAAAGGTATTCCTGAGGTTTTAAAAAACACTATGGAAACAACAATTGTAAGAGTTGAGGACTTGTCGCATCAATACAGCAAGGATTGGGCAATACAGAATATCAGTTTTGAAATCAAGGAAAATAGAATATTAGGGCTTTTAGGATCTAACGGGGCCGGGAAGTCAACGACAATGAATATTCTGTGCGGGGTTTTAAATCAGACGCATGGAAATATTTTTATCGATGGAATCAATCTTAAGGAAAATCCTGTTGAAGCCAAAAAACTCATTGGATTTTTACCCCAGACACCGCCTTTGCATTTAGACTTGACAGTTAACGAATATTTAATTCATTGTGCAGAATTGCGTCATATAAAAAAAGAAGATTTAAAAGATGCAGTTGAAAAAGCGAAAGAAAAATGCGGAATTTCGCATTTCAGCAACCGATTGATCCGCAATCTTTCAGGCGGTTATCGTCAGCGTGTAGGTATTGCACAGGCGATCATCCACGAACCAAAACTGGTTGTTTTAGACGAGCCGACAAATGGCCTGGATCCCAACCAGATTCTGGGAGTCAGAAATCTGATTAAGAAAATCTCACAAGACAAAGCTGTGATATTCTCCTCGCACATTCTTTCTGAAGTTCAGGCAACCTGTCAGGATATCAGAATGATTGAAAACGGGCATATGGTTTTCTCAGATACTCTTGATGCTTTCAATAACTACATTGAAGCGAATACTTTAACGGCAAGTTTTGAGAACCCGCCTCACATTGAATCTTTAACAGCTATAAATGGAGTTACTAATGCGGTATATCTTACTCCGAAAAAAGTGCAGATCACTTTTACTGGAACACAGGAAATTGCTGAAAAAATTATAGCGCTAAGTGTTTCTAATGACTGGAAACTGCGTGAAATCCAATTCGAAAAAGTATCTCTGGACGAAATCTTCGCTCAATTATCTAAAAAGGCGCCTTCTAAAAACGCTGTCAATTCTTAAAATACAATAAATGAAAACTATATACAGAATAGCTAAAACAGAACTCAACACGATGTTCTACTCTCCGGTTGCATGGGTTGTTTTAGTCATATTTTCAGTACAGTCCAGCTGGAAATTTTTTGACCTGATCGAACGTTTTGAAAAATCTCAAAAAATAGGTAATGCAGTGGGGAATTTATCCCAGGTTGTGTTCTCAGGATTCAACGGTCTGTACACAGAAATGCAGAATTATTTATACTTATATGTGCCGCTTTTGACAATGGGATTAGTAAGCCGTGAAATAAACAGCGGTTCAATCAAACTGTTGCTTTCCTCTCCAATTAAGATTAGGGAAATTATTCTTGGCAAATATCTGGCTATTGCCGCTTACTGTTTCCTGTTCATTTCAATATTAGGGCTGCAGGTTGTCATTGCATATTTTTCTATTGAAAACCTGGATGTTAAATTCGCATTATCAGGTTTGATAGGGCTGTATTTACTGGTTTGCACCTATGCAGCAATTGGTCTTTTTATGTCCTGTCTTACCTCTTATCAGGTAGTTGCAGCAATCAGCACTTTGGTTGTTTTGGCGGGTTTGAATTTTATTGGAAAACTTTGGCAGGATGTCGAAATCGTAAAAGATATTACCTATTTTCTTTCCATTGCAGGTCGTGCAAACGAAATGCTGAAAGGCCTTATCATCAGTAAGGATGTGTTTTACTTTGTTTCGGTAAGCGGTCTTTTCATAGTGCTGAGTATCTACAAATTACAGACTGGAAGAGATGCGCAGACTGCTTCGAGAAGAGCTCTTAAATATGCTTTATTGGTAGCAGTTGTATTATCTCTTGGATACGTTACATCAAGGGCTTCTTTGACAATGTATCAGGACATGACCCGCACCCAGAGCAGAACCTTAACAAAGAGCAGTCTGGATATTGTCAAACAGATAGATGCTCCTTTGAAAATTACTACCTACGTAAATCTTCTGGATACGTATTATTTTATGGCAATGCCGGCTTCCCAAAATTCAGACATAGCGAGTTTTGAGCAGTATACCCGCTTTATTCCTCAAATGCAGATGGAGTATGTGTACTATTATGATACCTCCAAAAATGAAGCTTTGTATGCTCAAAATCCGGGATTGAGCGACAAACAGCTGGCTGAGAAAATGATAGAGACCCAAGGTCTTAAAATCAGCAAACTTCATACTCCTGAAGAAATCAGAAGAATTATTGACTTAAGACCAGAGCAAAACAGAGTTGTAAGGACAATTGAATATAAAGGGAAGAAGACATTTTTAAGAATGTATGATGATATATTCAAAGTCCCGATGGAAAAAGAAATCTCAGCGGCCTTAAAACGTTTGGTGGTCTCTACTCCAAAAATTGTATTTGCAACAGGAAACATGGAGCGAAGTGTTGATAAAATCGGAGATAAAAATTACAAAACAGGATTTAATGAAATCACTTTTAGATATTCACTGATTAATCAGGGATTTGATGTTTCTTCTGTTGACATTAATGCACAAAACATTCCATCAGAAACGACTATTTTGATCATTGCCGATCCTAAGACTCAGTTAAGCCAAGGGGCTGTCGATCGTATTTCAAAATATATTGATGCGGGGAAAAATGCTGTGATTTTAGGCGAACCCGAAACGAATTCAGCTTTGGCTGGTGTAACTGAAAAATTAGGCATAACCTTTACCAAACAGGCACTGGTGCAGGAAAGTGAAATCAATTCTCCGGATTATTTAGTAACTGTGCTTCAAAAAAACGTAAATTCTAAAGTTTTTAAATTAAGCAAAATTGAAAACCCAATTCCACTTTTAGGAAGCAGCGGGATAACAACGGTAAAAGATGCTGGATTTGAACTTACGCCTCTTTTAAAAACAAATAAGCAGCCGGCATGGGAATCTCAAACCGGAATTGCCTCATTTCCTGCCGAATTGAAAAAACAGCCTTCCGTGACAGAAGTTCCTCTTGTAGCAGCATTGACGAGAGGTATTAATGGTAAAACACAAAAAATAATTGTTGCAGGAGATGCCGATTTTATGGGCAATGCCGAATTAAGCCGCGGCGGATCTGGAACTTTTCAATTTGTAACCGATATCTTCAGCTGGTTCAGCAATTATGAATTTCCTATTGATACGACACGTCCTGAAAGTACTGACAATAAAATAGCAGTAAGCGCAAATCAGGTTTTTATCAGTAAAATATTCTTTATTGGAATCTTTCCTTTATTGATTATACTAAGCGGTGCTTTTATATTGATTAGAAGAAACAGAAGGTAAAAATTCAAAAAAAAATGAATAGTAAAAAAAATATCATTCTTGCGATTATGGCCTTGTCTTTTCAAGGCGCATTCTCGCAGTTCAAAACCACAATTCCACTGAATAAAAACGTTACGACCGGGAAATTAAAAAACGGTCTGACGTATTATATTCTGCATAACCAAGAACCGAAAGACAGAGCGAGTTTCTACTTTGTCCAGAATGTCGGCGCTATGCAGGAAGATGACAATCAGAACGGATTAGCGCATTTTCTGGAACATATGGCCTTTAACGGAACACAGCATTTTAAAGGGAAAGGCATTATTAAAATGCTCGAGAAAAATGGTGTTAGTTTCGGAAAAGACATCAATGCTTATACGGCTCAGGACGAAACGGTTTACAATATCAGCGCAGTTCCCGTTACGAACGAGAAACTAATCGATTCTACGCTTTGGGTCTTGCACGACTGGTCGGGTTCTCTTTCTTTGACCAATGAAGAAATAGATGCAGAAAGAGGCGTTATCCGCGAAGAATGGAGAACGCGCCGTACCAGTGGTTTCCGTTTAAAAATGCAGACTGATCCTGTTTTGTACAAAGGTTCAAAATACAGCAAAAGAGATGTGATTGGTGATTTGAATATCATCAATAACTTCAAATATGCAGAACTTAGAAACTATTATAAAAAGTGGTACAGACCCGATTTACAGGCTGTAATCATTGTAGGAGACGTTGATGTAAAAGCGATGGAGCAAAAGGTCAAAACTATTTTCTCCGGAATTCCATTAGCTAAAAAAGTCGCATCACGCAACTATTTTGAAATTCCTAGACATGATGAACTGTATTTTGGAACTGCCTCTGATAAAGAAGCTTCCTCAACCAATATTACATTGCAGTATGTTTTGGATGAACCTTTGGTGAAAGACAGCATTTTGAGCCGAAAAAATGTGATGAATTCTTTTTATACCAGCATTCTAAACAATCGTTTCAAAGAATTGATTTTGAAAAACAAAAGTTCGGCTTTAGGACTTAAAACCTATTTCGAACCCATTTCGAGATTAAATACTTCTTTTGCTATTTCGGCTGCTGCCAAAAAAGGAAAAACACTCGAAGCTTTTGAAGAGGCCTATACAGAAGCGGAGCGCTTGAAACGTTTTGGAATTGCACAGACAGAATTAGACAGAGCTAAAAAGCTGTTTATAAGTTCTTATGATAATTTTTTAAGCAATAAAGACAAAGTTGACAATGATACTTGGGCAGATAAACTGACAAATTATTTCCTGAAAGCAAAACCTTTTCTTTCTGCTGAAGACGATTATAAATTGATTGTCGGCATTATCAAAAGCATCACTTTAGAGGAAATAAATGCTTATATCAAAACCATTCAAAAACCAACGAATCAAGTGGTTTTGGTAACAGGTTCTGATGAAGACAAAGCAAATTTCCCTACAAAAGAAGCTGTAGTTGAAGTGATGAAAAAAGTCGAAAACAAGACTTTAGAACCTTATACAAAAAAGGCAAATAATGAACCTTTGATTGCAAAAGAATTAAGACCTGCCGCAGTCAAAAAAACATTTGAAGTACCGGGAATTGCTGCTGCAAAAGGATATACTTTAGAAAATGGCGCTAACGTAATTGTATTGCCAACAACTTACTCGCAAGACCAAGTTGTGTTGACAGCATTTTCTAAAGGCGGTAAATCTTTAGTTAAA
>NZ_JBHLYW010000014.1:0-2643 GCF_042431625.1 Flavobacterium procerum
TAGAAAGTTTCTTCTCCCGGCCGCAGCCGGGAGAAAAGGGCGTACATAAGCTTACGGATTATTAGTACTACTCGACTGTGACATTGCTGCCTTTACATCTGTAGCCTATCAACGTGGTCATCTTCCACGATCCTTAAAAGAAATCTCATCTTGTGGTGGGTTTCGCGCTTATATGCTTTCAGCGCTTATCCCTTCCCAACGTAGCTACTCTGCGGTGCCCCTGGCGGGACAACAGATACACCAGCGGTTGGTCCAATTCGGTCCTCTCGTACTAGAATCAGATCCACTCAAATTTCTTGCGCCCGCAGTAGATAGAGACCGAACTGTCTCACGACGTTCTGAACCCAGCTCGCGTGCCACTTTAATGGGCGAACAGCCCAACCCTTGGGACCTTCTCCAGCCCCAGGATGTGACGAGCCGACATCGAGGTGCCAAACCCCCCCGTCGATATGAGCTCTTGGGGGAGATCAGCCTGTTATCCCCGGCGTACCTTTTATCCTTTGAGCGATGGCCCTTCCATGCGGAACCACCGGATCACTATGCTCTACTTTCGTACCTGATCGACCTGTATGTCTCTCAGTCAAGCTCCCTTATGCCATTGCACTCTGCGCACGGTTACCAAGCGTGCTGAGGGAACCTTTAGAAGCCTCCGTTACTCTTTTGGAGGCGACCACCCCAGTCAAACTACCCACCAAGCACTGTCCCCCGCAACACGGGGTTAGGCCTCAGACAAACAAAGGGTTGTATTTCAACAATGACTCCACGACGCCTGGCGACGCCGCTTCATAGTCTCCAACCTATCCTACACATCATTTGTCCAAGGTCAATACTAAGCTATAGTAAAGGTGCACAGGGTCTTTTCGTCCCACTGCGGGTAAACGGCATCTTCACCGTTACTACAATTTCACCGAGCTCATGGCTGAGACAGTGTCCAGATCGTTACACCATTCGTGCAGGTCGGAACTTACCCGACAAGGAATTTCGCTACCTTAGGACCGTTATAGTTACGGCCGCCGTTTACTGGGGCTTCAATTCAATGCTTCTCCGAAGATAACATCTCCTCTTAACCTTCCAGCACCGGGCAGGTGTCAGGCCCTATACTTCATCTTGCGATTTTGCAGAGCCCTGTGTTTTTGATAAACAGTCGCCTGGACCTCTTCACTGCGGCCCCGATTGCTCGGGGCGACCTTTCTCCCGAAGTTACAGGTCTATTTTGCCTAATTCCTTAGCCATGAATCTCTCGAGCACCTTAGGATTCTCTCCTCAACTACCTGTGTCGGTTTGCGGTACTGGTACTTATTGCCTGAAGTTTAGAGGTTTTTCTTGGAAGCCCTTAGGCGCGCTATCTCTTTGTCCGAAGACTCCGAGTACTATCGTATTTCACCAAGCTCTCCGGATTTGCCTAGAGAGCCTATAGCTAGGTACTTCAACGAACTATTCCGTCAGTCCGCGGCGCTTTCATCACTCCGTCACCCCATCACAGCAATAAGTAGTACGGGAATATTAACCCGTCGGCCATCGACTGTCCCTTTCGGGTTCGCCTTAGGACCAGACTAACCCACAGCTGATTAGCATAGCTGTGGAAACCTTAGTTTTTCGGTGTGCGGGTTTCTCGCCCGCATTATCGTTACTTATGCCTACATTTTCTTTTCCGACCGGTCCAGCATGCCTTGCGGCACACCTTCAGCCCTGTCGGAATGCTCCCCTACCACTTACAGTTACCTGTAAATCCATAGCTTCGGTAATATGTTTATGCCCGATTATTATCCATGCTCGTCCGCTCGACTAGTGAGCTGTTACGCACTCTTTAAATGAATGGCTGCTTCCAAGCCAACATCCTAGCTGTCTGGGCAGACAAACCTCGTTCTTTCAACTTAACATATATTTGGGGACCTTAGCTGATGGTCTGGGTTCTTTCCCTCTCGGACTTGGACCTTAGCACCCAAGCCCTCACTGCTGTGAAACATTATATAGCATTCGGAGTTTGTCAGGAATTGGTAGGCGGTGAAGCCCCCGCATCCAATCAGTAGCTCTACCTCTATATAACTATCGTCAGCGCTGCACCTAAATGCATTTCGGGGAGTACGAGCTATTTCCGAGTTTGATTGGCCTTTCACCCCTACCCACAGGTCATCCGAAGACTTTTCAACGTCAACCGGTTCGGTCCTCCACTGTGTGTTACCACAGCTTCAACCTGCCCATGGGTAGATCACACGGTTTCGCGTCTAACACTACTGACTAAAGCGCCCTATTCAGACTCGCTTTCGCTGCGGATCCATGGCTTAACCACTTATCCTCGCCAGCAGCGTTAACTCGTAGGCTCATTATGCAAAAGGCACGCCGTCACCCCACGAAGGGGCTCCGACCGCTTGTAGGCGCATGGTTTCAGGATCTATTTCACTCCGTTATTCACGGTTCTTTTCACCTTTCCCTCACGGTACTGGTTCACTATCGGTCTCTCAGGAGTATTTAGCCTTAGCGGATGGTCCCGCCGAATTCAGACAGGGTTTCACGTGCCCCGCCCTACTCAGGATGCCGCTATCCATTACACTCGTTGCCCGTACGGGGCCGTCACCCTCTATGGCGCTCCTTTCCAGAAGCTTCCGGTTCCTTGTGCATGAAATGTCGCGGTCCTACAACCCC
>NZ_JBHLYW010000015.1:0-46034 GCF_042431625.1 Flavobacterium procerum
TTTTATATAATTTAGTTTCTAACTATTATTTATAAAATTGACAATAAAGCTTAAAATTATAGTTTTTAATTATTTTATGATTTTTTCTATTCATCTTTTTATTAATAAATTTTGATTATTAATTTTTATAAAATTTAGTTTTTGACTATTATTTATAAAAATGATTATAATATGTAAAATAATAGTTTTTATAGATTAATTTTAACCTTCATAAATTGAATTTAAGACGCTTTTTTAAGTTAATCGATATATAACTCATTTTTTAAATTATTATTTATTTAGCGTCTTTATTTAACTTTTAACTGATATTTTAGTCAGTTTAACGGCTTGTTAACACACAATTGTTTATAAAGTTGCTATTTTTAACTCAATACTTAAGTCAGAGATGATTTTTGTAAAAAATTAAAATTTGCCGTAAAGAATCTAAGTTGAAATTTATTGTTTTTAGAAACTCATAGTTTTTATTACAATAGATTTTCAAAGCTGATTTCCCAAAAAGACAATTTTATGTTCTCATTTTTATTGTGATGTAGTTTTGATAATATTTCTCGTAAAAAATATTTTTCAAGTTGTATCATAATGTACAAAATTCCATAATGTTGAATTTGTGTGAAAGTTTAGTTTTTAAATTTCTAAATCTGACAATTTTTAATTTAAATCTAATTATCATGAAAATTTTATATTTCACACTAGCGTTATTATTTGCAAATGTTGCAATTTCACAAACACATCAAATTACAAAACACAATGGAGAACAACTTGATGTAAATTTCATTAAAAATGAAAATGGTTTAATTTATTATTCGTTGAACGGAAGTTCTGAAGAAATCAAAATTAGCAAACATGCTGTTTCATCTATTACGAATAAGCAATCAAAACAAACTCAGAAAATTTCTGATAAAGTGATTATTGATTCAAAAGATGATTACAAAATGGTAACTGTTCTTCCTCAGGAAAAAACAGTTGGACTGAAACAAGTAGCAAGTTTTACAGGAGTTTCGACAAGGACAAAAGGCGAACCGCCAATTGCAAATCAGAAACAAACGGCAATGAGAATCAAAAGTAAGTCTGCTTCAAATGGTTATCCGTTTGTGAGTATTGTTGAAAAAGACAATGGAAAATATGAAGCAGTTGCTTATGTGTATTAAATTTCTGTAAAAATTATTTGATCAGCAGTTTATATTTCTAAAAATTGTAACTTTAAATATTCATTTAAAATTTAAAAGTATGTCTAAAAATTTAAATACAGCAGCGGCTATTTTAGCGGCAGCGGCGGCAGGAGCAGCAATAGGAATTTTATTTGCACCTGATAAAGGATCTAAAACCAGAGCAAAAATTAAGGAAGGTTTTGATGATACGAAGAATAATATAAAAGATTCATTTGAAGCAAGTTCTGAAGTTCTTCGTGAAAAATTTGCAGATGCTACTCAAAATCTAGATGGAACTTTAAATGATTTGCTTTCAAATGTAAGTCATAAAACAGAAGAAGTAATTACTTTTTTAGAATCTAAACTAGCAGACTTAAAAGCGCAAAACGCTAAATTTCAGAAATAATAATAAATTACAAAGCACATTACTTGCTTATTTTATAAGGAAGTTTTGTGCTTTTTTATTTTAAAAAATTCCACTTATGCCTTTCGAAGAATTAAAAGAAAATACCGAAAAAATCCAGGAACAGACTAAAGTTTATCTTGATAGTCATTTGGCCTACTATAAACTTTGGGGTTTTAAAGTAGCAATGAAATCGACAACTTTAATTTTTAAGTTTACTTTGATTTTAGTTTGTTTTACTATGGTTTTAATTTTTGGATCTTTTGCGGCAGCATATGCTTTTGGTTCTTTGTTCGAAAGTAATGCACTTGGGTTTTTGACAGTAGGAGGAATCTATTTAGTGTTTACTATTTTACTTTTCTTTATAAAAGACAAGATGGTCGAAGGTCCGATTTTAGAGAAATTTTCAGAAATATTTTTTAACGATTAAGATTTATGGAAAAGAAAAAGTACACGTCTTATGCTGAAATTGACAGAGATTTGGAAATCTTAAAATTGGAGAAAGAGATTAATTATCAGAAATTGATTTTGAGTTTTCAGAGAACTAAAGAAAGCATTACACCGCAAAAAATAGTAAACGGATTTGTTTCATCTTATACAAGTTATATCAAAAATTCGTTTCCACAAATTTTACAATCCATTATACCTTTTATCATCAATTGGTTTATAAATAAAAAAAGAGGCAATTAAGCCTCTTTTCTATTTTAAATTATGATTGAACATCTGGTTGAATATCATCTTCATATCCAGATTGCGGATGATTTGGTTTAGGTTTTTCTACTTTTTTATTATGTTTTTTCATCATTTCGCCCACTTGATTTGATGCTGTAAACGATGCTACCATATTATTTAGCATGTCACTTCCGGCTTGTGGAGAATTAGGCAACAAAATTAAATTAGAATTTGCATCAGCTCCAATTGCTTGTAAAGTATCATAATGTTGTGTAACTACAATTAAGGCAGAAGCTTCTTGAGAATTAATCCCGACATTGTTTAAGACTTCAACACTTTCTACAAGACCTCTTGCAATTTCACGACGCTGATCTGCAATACCTTGTCCTTGTAAACGTTTACTTTCTGCTTCGGCTTTTGCTTTTGCAACGATTCTAATTCTTGAACTTTCTGCTTCAAACTCAGCTGCAGTTTTTTCTCTATCGGCAGCGTTGATTCGGTTCATTGCATTTTTTACCTGAATATCTGGATCAATATCAGTAACCAAAGTATTGATGATATCATATCCGTAAGTAGACATTGCTTCGTTCAACTCGCGTTTTACTGCAACAGCAATATCATCTTTTCTTTCAAAAACATCATCCAATTTTAGTTTTGGAACTTCGGCACGAACTACGTCAAAAACATAAGAAGTAATTTGATCGTGTGGATATTCTAGTTTATAAAAAGCTTCATATACTTTTTCTTGAATTACTTTGAACTGAACAGAAACTTTCATTTTGATAAAAACGTTGTCTCTAGTTTTGGTTTCGATGATAACATCCAGCTGTTGAATCTTAAGATTTACACGTCCAGCAATTCTGTCCATCACAGGAATTTTAAGTTGTAATCCTGAATTTCTAACGCTTAGAAATTTTCCAAATCTTTCTATAATTACAGAAGTCTGTTGCTTTACTGTAAAGAAGGAAGACATGAAAATGAAAAAAGCTACTACTAAAAAGATAATTAAAATTGGGTTCATGGTGATATTAATTTATGTTTTATGATTTTGGTAAATTACGAATTAAATATTTATTTATATTTTCTTAGATGAATTCTTTTGTTAAAATTTATACTAAATTTGGTTTAAATTTTAACCCAAAAAACAAATTTTATGAAAAAAATTCTATTTTACTTTTTATTATTAAGTTCTTTTGCATCAAAGGCTCAGATAAATGTTAGCTTTTATGCCGATCCTGATGAACTTAAACAATTAAAAACACGTCCTTTAATTGTTGAAGTACTTGAAGAGGATGAGGATGCTTTAAAGAAATTAAGTAAACCAAAACTTGCTGCAGACCTTGCAGACTATAAAAAGTTTATAATAGATTTTAATAGAGATTTTAAAATTTATGCTCAAAAGTATTGGACATTTACCGATAAAATGGAATTTAAGACAGTTTCTGAAATTAAGGCTTTACAAAAAGAAAAGAATAAATCGTATGCCGTTTTAAGATTAGTTCAGTTAAATGACAAAGGATATTGGGGAGCTAAAACAAATCAAAATGTTCCTGCATTAGCATTTACAAGAATTGAGAGTAACATTATTAAAACAGACTCAAAAATTTATTTGCCATCAAGAAATTTAAATAATGACAAATCCTTATCTGAAGCAGATTACAAATATGCTTTAACAATTTTACAAGCCAACGTAGATTGGATTATTGCCAATGACAAAGTTTTAAATTTTGATAAATATGCTGAAAAAATGGCTAAAGAAAATGTATCTAAATTAAAAGGAAAAACATTATTAGTTGAGGATAATATGTTAGCGAAGGGCAGAACAAAAGAAGCAGCAATAAAAAATTATGGTGGTGATTTAAAGTTCGTGTCTGAATCAGAATTAAATGATGCGCTGGTTAACAAATCTAAAAATACAGCTGTTGTATATACAGCTCCGTATGGAATTGTTAAAACAAATGCTGCATTCGTTTCTATGTCTACTATAGTATATTTTAAAATTATTGTAGATTGTGAAACAAATGAAATATTGTGGTTGTACATGCCAGGTGCCATGAATTGGGGAGCAAATATGTCAAACCAATTAACAGAAGGTGAATTTAAAGTCATGGCAGATGCAAAAATAATATAATAAAAAGCTCCCAAATTTGGGAGCTTTTTTATTCTTATAAACTTGAAATTGCTTTCTGAATTCTAGAGATAGTTTCCTGTTTTCCAATGATTTCCACAATATCAAATAGGTGAGGACCTTTAAGAGCTCCAACCAAACTCAGACGGAAAGGTTGCATTACTTTACCCATTCCGATTTCGTTTTTAGTCAACCAATCTTTTACAATTGTTTCAATATTTACGGAAGTAAAATCTTCAATATTTTCTAATACAGAAATCAATTCTTGCATTAAAGCTGGCGTTTCTTCTTTCCAATTTTTGCTTGCTTTTTCATCGTAAGATGTTGGAGTCTGGAAAAAGAAATCGGTTAAATCCCAAAAATCTGAAACGAAATTTGCTCTTTCTTTTATCAAAGAAACAATTCTTGTAATGTCATATTTAGAAACATCAACACCTTTTTCAGCTAAAATAGGAGAGAAGTCCTTCGCTAAATCAGCATCATTTTGTTTTACTAAATATTGGTGATTGAACCATTTGTTTTTTTCTGGATCAAATTTAGCTCCAGCTTTATGAACTCTGTTCAAGTCAAAAGCTTCAACCAATTCTTCAAGAGAAAATAATTCTTTGTCAGTTCCGTCATTCCATCCTAGTAAAGCTAGAAAATTTACAACTGCTTCCGGGAAAAATCCTTTTTCTCTGTAACCAGATGAAACGCCTTCTTCAGTTTTCCATTCTAAAGGAAATACAGGGAATCCCATTTTATCTCCATCTCTTTTTGATAATTTTCCATTTCCAATAGGTTTCAAAATCAAAGGTAAATGTGCAAATTCCGGGGCATCCCAACCAAAAGCTCTATACAATAAAACATGAAGTGGCATCGATGGCAACCATTCTTCACCACGAATTACATGTGAAGTTTCCATCAAATAGTCATCGACAATATTGGCTAAATGATATGTCGGCATTCCATCACTTTTGAATAAAACTTTATCATCCAAAAGATTAGTTTCAAACTTAACATCACCACGAATGATATCTTTTAAATGTAAAGTTTCATCAACCGGAGTTTTAAAACGAATTACATAATGTTCGCCATTGGCAATTCTTTTTGCAGTTTCTTCCGCAGAAATTACTAAAGAAGTATCTAATTTTTCACGATTGTGATGATTATAAATAAATGTTTTTCCTTCAGCTTCATGTTGTTTTCTGTGAGCATCTAATGCTTCTGGAGTATCAAAAGCATAATATGCCCAACCCGAATTAATCAATTGGTCAGCATATTTTTGATATAGTTCTTTACGATCGCTTTGTCTGTACGGACCAAATTTTTCATTTTTTCCAACAGTTTCTTCAGGAGCAATTCCTAGCCATTCAAGAGCTTCCATAATGTAAGCCTCTGCACCAGGAACAAAACGAGTCTGATCTGTATCTTCAATTCTCAGATAAAAAACACCGTTATGTTTTTTTGCAAATAAATAATTAAATAGGGCAGTACGAACTCCGCCGATATGTAATGGTCCTGTTGGACTTGGTGCAAAACGCACACGAACTTGCTTTGACATTTGTTTAAAATTTTGTGACAAAGATACGACTCTGAATTAGAAAATTAGATAATGAGAAAATTAGATAATCTGCTTGTGTTAAGTTTAATTATTTAATTTTTTAAATATGTGTTTAATTAGATAATGTCTTGTGTTAAGCTTAATTGACTAATTTTCTAATTGATCATTATCTAATTAAAATTATTACTTTTATGGGTTATAATTTAAAGAGATTTTATTTTGAAAACTTCATCAGCTATATATCAAAAATTAGAGGCTTTTATTAGAAAATATTACATGAATGAATTGATAAAAGGAGGACTTCTTTTTATCGGATTCGGGTTATTGTATTTTCTGTTTACGCTTTTTGTAGAATATTTTCTTTGGCTCAAACCTTTAGGAAGAACATTTTTATTCTGGTTGTTTATAGGAGTAGAAGTATTTCTGCTTTTTAGATTTATAGTATTTCCGATTTTTAAGTTGTTCAAACTTCAAAAAGGAATAGATTACAATCAGGCTTCGGCTATTATTGGAAATCATTTTACAGAAGTAAGTGATAAGTTGACGAACTTTTTACAGCTTTCTTCAAATGGAAATTCTGGTGAAAGTTCAGAATTAATGCTTGCTTCTATAGAGCAAAAAGCAAATTCTTTGCAACCGATTCCTTTTGGAAATGCAATCAATTATAAGACAAACAAAAAATATTTGCCTTTAGCACTTATCCCAATTTTGCTTTTTGCAGTGTTTTATATTTCAGGAAATAGCAATGTTATTTCGCAGAGTTTAAATAGAGTTGTCAATTTTAATTCGGCTTTCTTACCTCCGGCTCCGTTTAAATTTGTGGTTTTAAATTCAAATCTGCAGACAGAACAGAACAAAGATTTTGTTGTAAAAATAGAATCTGTTGGAAATGTTGTTCCAGAAAATGTGATGATTCATATTGGCAGTGAAAGTTATTTTATGGAATCTTCTCAACCTGGAAAGTTCGAATTCAGAATTGAAAAACCTGTAGAAAATGTTCCCTTTTCTTTTGAAGGAAATGCAGTTGTTTCTGATGAGTATGAATTGAAAGTTATCACAGTTCCGTCTATCGCTGACTTCGAAATGGTATTAAATTTTCCTGCTTATCTAAAAAAGAAAAGTGATATTATTCAAGGAACTGGTAACGCAATAATACCAGAAGGAACTACGATAACTTGGAAAATGAATACCAAATCTACAGATGAAATTGTATGGAAACAAGATAATAGTATTTCTAAATTTTCTAAGAGCGAAAATGACTTTAAATTGGCTAAATTAATAACTCAAAACACAGAATATCAAATTCTTACTTCAAATAATAAGGTAAAAAACTATGAAAAATTAGATTACCAGCTTTCTGTAATCAAAGACCAATTTCCAACGATAAATGTTGGCCCTGCGCCCGATAGTTTAAAGCTTGATAAGAATTATATTTTAGGAAGATTGGGTGATGATTATGGTATTTCAAAATTACAGATTGTGTACTACGAACGTAATAAACCGCAGACAGCTAAGCGTGGAAATATCCCAGTAAAGTCTGGAGTATTTGATCAGTTTGTTTTTAATTTTCCAAGCAATCTTCCTGTTCAAGAAGGAGTGTCTTATGAGTATTATTTTGAAGTTTTTGATAACGATGCACCGCACAATTTCAAGAGTACAAAGTCTACCGTTTTCTCTGATCGAATTGCAACTACAGATGAAGTTCAAGATTTAGAATTGCAACAACAAAACAACAATATCAATAGTTTGTCTAAGTCTTTAAAGAATCAGACGAAGCAGATTTCTGAAATGGAAAAGCTTCAGAACAGCGGAAAAGAAAAAGATAATTTAGAATTTAAAGACCAACAGAAGATTGGAGATTTCATCAAACGTCAGAAACAACAAGACGAAATGATGAAGCAGTTTGCAGAAAAAATGAATCAGAATTTGGACAAGTTTAAGTCTGATAAAAAAGATAAAACTGCAGAGGACCTTCAGAAGCGTTTAGATAATGCAGAGAAGGATTTAGATAAAAATCAAAAATTATTAGATGAATTAAAAAATCTAAACGACAAATTAAACAGTGAAGATTTGTTTGATAAGATGGAAAAGTTCAAACAAATCAGTAAAAACCAATCTCGTAATTTAGAACAACTGGTCGAATTAACCAAACGTTTTTATGTAGAAAAAAAAGCAGAACAGATTGGAGAAAAACTTAATAAACTTGCAGAGCAACAAGAACAGTTATCTAATAAGGACAAAGAAAACACTAAAGACAAGCAAGATGAAATTAATAAATCTTTTGATAAAATAAAAGAAGATTTAAAGGATTTGAAAGAAGAGAATAAAAGTCTAAAAGCGCCATTAGATATTCCGTCTGATGCTTCAAAAGAAAAAGATGTAGATAATGACCTTCAAAAAGCTTCAGAAGAATTGAGTAAAAAGAACACAGATTCTGCAAAACAAAAACAGAAGAGCGCTTCTAAGAAAATGAAAAGTATGGCAGAGCAAATGCAGGCCGGAATGGAAGGTGGAGAACAAGAGCAAATGGAAGAAGATGTTGCAATGCTTCGTCAGATTCTAGATAACCTTTTGGCTTATTCTTTATCACAGGAAGATGTAATGAAACAGTTTAAATCGATGAAACTTGGTTCTTCTGCATTCACTAAAAATATTAAAATTCAGCAGAATTTAAAACAACAGTTTAGACATGTAGATGATAGTTTGTTTGCCTTGTCACTTCGTAATCCAAAGGTTGCAGAAGACGTTACCAAAGAAATAGGAAATGTACAATATAGTATGGATAAAGCTATTGAAACTTTAACCGATGTACAGATTCCAAAAGGTGTTTCGCATCAGCAGTACGCAGTTTCGTCTGCTAATAAGCTGGCAGATTTCTTAAGTGATTTATTAAATAACATGCAGATGTCAATGCCTAAACCAGGAGCTGGTAAACCAAAACCAGGAAGCGGACAAGGAATGCAATTACCAGATATTATTCAGAAACAAAAAGGTCTTGCTGATAAAATGAAAGACGGAATAAAATCTGGAAGTAAACCTGGAGAAGGACAACAAGGTAAAGAAGGTTCTGGACAACAAGGACAAAACCAAGGCAAAGATGATAAAGGCAAAGAAGGGCAGGGAAAAGATGGTAAAGGAAAAAATGGACAAGGAAATCAAGGATCAAATAAGGGTAGCGAAGGCAAGGATGGAGAAGATGGTGAAGGAGATGCTGAAGCCATTATGGAAATTTACAAAGAACAAGTTAAGCTTCGTGAAGCGCTTCAAAAGGAACTTGCTAAGAAAGGTTTAGATTATCAAGGAAGGTCTGTTATAGACCAAATGAAACAATCTGAAAAACAGATTTTGAACAAAGGATTTAAGAATGAAAACCTTCAGCGTATTTTGAATATTGAACAAGAGTTACTAAAATTAAACAACGCTGTTCAGGAACAAGGACAAGATACAAAGCGTCAATCGGAAACGAATAAGACTGAATTTACGAATCGTTCAAATGCCTTACCTAGCTCATTATTAGAATATTTAAACAGTGTCGAGATTTTAAATAGACAATCACTACCTTTGCGCGCGAATTTTAATCAAAAGGTTCAAGAATATTTCAATACAAAATGATAAACTTTAATTACGAAACTGATTTTTCTTTAGATAACGAAGAAGCTTTTACAGAATGGTTAAGTGCTGTAATTCTTTCAGAAAAGAAAAAAGAGGGAGAGATAAACTATATATTTTGTGATGATGAATATCTTCATAAAATAAACATGGAATATCTTAATCATGATACTTTAACCGATATAATTAGTTTTGATTATACTGTTGGTAACGAGTTAAATGGAGATATTTTCATCTCTGTAGAACGTGTTGCTGATAACGCAAAAGACTTCGGTGTTTCTTTTGATGAAGAACTTAAAAGAGTACTATCTCATGGTATACTTCATTACTGCGGATATAAAGACAAAAGCGAAGAAGATGCAGAATTGATGAGAAAGAAAGAAGAAGAAAAGATGAAGATGTTTCACGTGGAACAGTAATATAAATCTTTTTTTTAAAATAAAACAAGTTCCACGTGAAACCTTTTTAGGATTTAAATATATTAAAATGTTCCACGTGAAACATTAAATATTGTAAACTTAAAACAAACGTTCCACGTGGAACGTTTGTAAAATGAGGATAAAGAAATTGTTCCACGTGAAACGTTATTGATATTTTTTTATATTGATTAAAATAAATGTTTCACGTGGAACATGATTTTTAATTCTGTATTGAAAGTTCTGTATTGAAAGTTCTGTATTGAAAGTTCTGTATTGAAAGTTCTGTATTGAAAGTTCTGTATTGAAAGTTCTGTATTGAAAGTTCTGTATTGAAAGTTCTGTATTGGAAGTTCTGTATTGGAAGTTCTGTATTGGAAGTTCTGTATTGGAAGTTCTGTATTGGAAGTTCTGTATTGGAAGTTCTGTATTGGAAGTTCTGTATTGGAAGTTCTGTATTGGAAGTTCTGTGTTGGAAGTTCTGTGTTGGAAGTTCTGTGTTGGAAGTTCTGTATTGGAAGTTCTGTATTGGAAGTTCTGTGTTGGAAGTTCTGTATTGGAAGTTCTGTATTGGAAGTTCTGTATTGGAAGTTCTGTATTGGAAGTTCTGTATTGGAAGTTCTGTGTTGGAAGTTCTGTGTTGGAAGTTCTGTATTGGAAGTTCTGTATTGGAAGTTCTGTATTGGAAGTTCTGTATTGGAAGTTCTGTTTGGAAGTTCTGTTTAGAAGTTCTGTTTGGAAGTTCTGTTTGGAAGTTCTGTTTGGAAGTTCTGTTTGGAAGTTCTAGTTTGGAAGTTCTAGTTTGGAAGTTCTAGTTTGGAAGTTCTAGTTTGGAAGTTCTAGTTTGGAAGTTCTAGTTTGGAAGTTCTAGTTTGGAAGTTCTAGTTTGAAAGTTCTAGTTTGGAAGTTCTAGCTTGAAAGTTCTAGTTTGAAAGTTCTAGCTTGAAAGTTCTAGCTTGAAAGTTCTAGTTTGGAAGTTCTAGCTTGAAAGTTCTAGTTTGGAAATTCTAGTTTGGAAATTCTAGTTTGGAAATTCTAGTTTGGAAATTCTAGTTTGGAAATTCTAGTTTGGAAATTCTAGTTTGGAAATTCTAGTTTGGAAATTCTAGTTTGGAAATTCTAGTTTGAAAATTCTAGTTTGGAAATTCTAGTTTGGAAATTCTAGTTTGGAAATTCTAGTTTGGAAATTCTAGTTTGGAAATTCTAGTTTGGAAATTCTAGTTTGGAAGTTCTAGTTTGGAAGTTCTAGTTTGAAATAAAAAGTTTTTAAACGTTCCACGTGGAACGTTTAATTTGGTTTCAAGATTTAAAGATTCTGATTTGAACCTGAAACTTGAAACCTGAAACTTGAAACAAAAATAAAAGTTCCACGTGGAACAAAAGAAAGGTAAATGTAATTCTAGAAACCGCTTTAGCGGTTTTTGGAGAATAATAAAACAAAATGTTTTTAGAAGAATACGATGTTATTGTGGTCGGTGCTGGCCATGCTGGATCTGAAGCTGCGGCTGCGGCTGCAAATTTGGGATCCAAAACTTTATTGGTTACAATGAGTTTGCAGAACATTGCACAAATGTCTTGTAATCCTGCTATGGGTGGAATTGCAAAAGGACAAATTGTTCGTGAGATTGATGCACTTGGTGGTTACTCCGGAATTGTATCAGATAAAACTGCGATACAATTTAAAATGTTGAATAAATCAAAAGGACCTGCAATGTGGTCGCCAAGAGTTCAAAGCGATAGAATGCGTTTTGCAGAAGAATGGAGAATGATGTTGGAGGCAACTCCAAATCTTGATTTTTATCAAGAGATGGTAAAAGGGTTGATTATCGAAGATGGAAAGATAAAAGGAATTAGAACTTCGCTTGGTGTGGAGATTCATTCCAAATCTGTTGTTTTGACAAATGGTACTTTTTTGAATGGTTTGATTCATATCGGAGAAAAACAATTTGGAGGTGGTAGGGCAGGAGAAAGTGCTGCAACGGGAATTACAGAAGATTTGATTAAAGCAGGTTTTGAAGCTGGAAGAATGAAAACAGGAACGCCACCTCGAGTAGATGGACGTTCTTTGGATTATTCTAAAATGAACGAAGAAAAAGGAGATGCAAAACCAGATAAGTTTTCTTATTCAGATGTGACTTCTCCGCTAACGCATCAACGTTCTTGTTATATGACGTATACGTCTTTGGATGTTCATGATATTTTGAGAGAAGGTTTTGATCGCTCTCCAATGTTTAACGGAAGAATCAAAAGTTTAGGACCAAGGTATTGTCCGTCGATTGAAGATAAGATTAATCGTTTTGCAGATAAAGAACGTCATCAATTATTTGTGGAACCAGAAGGATGGAATACTTGTGAAGTTTATGTAAACGGATTTTCAACTTCGCTTCCTGAAGATATTCAATTCAAAGCGCTTCGTTCGGTAGCAGGTTTTGAAAATGTGAAATTCTTTAGACCTGGTTATGCAATCGAATATGATTTCTTTCCACCGACACAATTGAAACATACTTTGGAAACGAAACTAGTTGAAGGTTTATATTTCGCTGGACAGATTAACGGAACAACAGGATATGAAGAAGCAGCTTCTCAAGGTTTGATGGCCGGAATAAATGCCCATTTAAAAGTGCACGAAAAGGATCCATTGATTTTAAAACGTGATGAAGCTTATATCGGAGTTTTGATTGATGACTTAATTACGAAAGGAACAGAAGAACCATATCGTATGTTTACATCGAGAGCAGAGTATAGAACTTTGTTGCGTCAGGATAATGCCGATTTCAGATTGACTCCAATGTCATACGAAATTGGTTTAGCCTCTGAAGCTCGTTTACGAAGAATGGAAAAGAAATTGAATGAGTCTGAAAAGATGGTTCAGTTCTTCAAAGAAACTAGTGTGACTATTGCAGAAACAAATCCGATTTTAGAAGCAAAAGAATCTGCGCCAATTTCGCAAGGAGATAAAATGTTCAAGATTTTTTCTCGTCCGCAAATTGAATTGGAAGATATGTTGAAATTTGAAAAAGTTTCGGCTTATATCGAAGAAAATAGTCTAGATGAAGAAATTGTAGAGCAAGCGGTAATTCAAGTAAAATATTCCGGATATATCGAAAAGGAAAGAAATAATGCTGATAAACTAAATCGTTTGGAAGAAGTGAAAATTCCAGACAATTTCGATTATAACAAAATCAAATCAATGTCAATTGAAGCCAAACAGAAATTAAGCAAGATTCGTCCTGTAACCATTTCGCAAGCTTCAAGAATCAGCGGCGTATCACCAAGTGATATATCTGTGCTTTTGATTTATATGGGAAGATAATTTTTTTGTTTCAAGTTCGAAGTTTCAAGTTTAAACTAAAAGAACTTGAAACTTCGAACTTGAAACAAAAAAAATGAAATGTTCCACGTGAAACGTTTTTATCAAATACTCAAATCTAAACAGTGAGGTAATAATCAGTGTTTAGATTTTTTTAAATAATTAAACGAAACCAAAACCTAAAAGAAAAAATCAAATTATAAAATCCATTATTCAAAAATGAACGTTTTAAATAAAAAACACTTTCTTACCGTAAAAGACCATTCTGTTTCTCAGGAAATTTTCGATTTGTATTATGATGAAGATTTAGACATGCTGATTACATCACCACAACCAAGTCTTGAAAATCTTGGAAAATATTACGAAAGCGAAGATTATATTTCGCATACCGATAATAAACGTTCGCTTTTTGAAAAAGCATATCACTTCGTAAAAAACATCGCCTTAAAAAATAAACTCAATCTGATAAATTCTGAACAGCCTGCAAAAGGAAAAATTTTAGATATTGGAGCAGGTACGGGTGATTTTTTATTAACTGCAAAAAACAACGGTTGGGAAACTGTCGGAGTCGAGCCAAGTGATCGTGCAAAAAATATCGCTCAGCAAAAAGGAATATCTTTTGTTGAAGAAATAAGTATTTTAGAAAATGCTTCGTTTGATGTTATTACAATGTGGCATGTTTTAGAACATGTGCCAAATCTTGAATTTCAGATTTCAGAATTAAAGCGTTTATTAAAACCAACTGGAACTTTAATTGTTGCGGTTCCAAATTACAAATCTTTTGACGCAAATCATTATGGCGCTTTTTGGGCAGCATATGATGTACCGATTCATTTTTGGCATTTTTCTAAAAAATCAATTCATACGCTTTTTGAAAAAGAGAATATGAAATTACTAAAAGTGTTGCCAATGAAATTTGATTCGTTTTATGTAAGCTTGCTTTCGGAGAAATATAAAACAGGAAAAATGAATTTTATAAAAGCATTCTGGATTGGATTAAAATCAAATCTGAAAGCTGGTAAAACAAAAGAGTATTCTTCGCATATTTACGTGTTGAAAAATAAATAGAAAAACATAAAAATTCAGAATGCCGTAATAACATCCAAAAACTGTTTTTACGGTTTTTTTATGCAAAAATTTGAATTTTGAGCTTCCATAAGGGCTGATTATTGCTGATTTTTTTTCGATAAATAAAAACAATACGCTAAAATTTTCAGCATTTTTTAAAGTTTATGCTGAGGCTATACTTTTTTTTATATTTTTGTCTTAAACATTAAAAAATAGAGATTCAGAAAAAATGAAAAAAGCATTGGTAATTATCGCACTTTCGGCTTTAGCAGTTTCTTGCACACAAACGGCAGAAGTTAAGGAAGTAAAAACAGCTTACGTAGATACTTCAGTTTTAATGAAAGAGTACACTGAAGCAAAAGACCTGGAAGCAAAATACAAAGCTCAGGCAGAAGAAAAAGGAAGACAACTACAAGCTGAAATTACACGTTTTAAACAAGACGCTGCTAGTTTTCAAAGTCAAGCACAAGCAAACGGTCAAGCTTGGGCACAACAAAGAGGAGCTGAATTGCAAAAAAGAGAGCAACAATTAGGTTATGCTCAACAAGCATTGGCACAACAATTACAACAAGAAAGTGGTGTTGAAATGGATTCTCTTGTTAGTGGAGTTAAAAAATTCATCAAAGATTACGGAAAGAAAAACGGTTACTCTTACATCTACGGAACAGGTGATGCAGCTACAGTTTTATACGCAGAAGATAAATATGATATCACAAAAGAAATCATTAAAGCTTTGAACGAAAAATATAAAGCTGAACCAAAAACTGAGGCTAAACCTGAAGTGAAAGAAGAAGCTAAAAAATAGTAGAAAATACATAAAAGCTAAAAAACCTAAATCCGGAAAGATTTAGGTTTTTTGTTTTTATAAAACTTGGTAAATTTATTTTTTATTACAACCAAATGGAAAATGTTTCAGAAGCTGCTGCTTATGCATTGCAGTTTATCAATCAAACTCAAAAATCAATTTTTCTCACTGGAAAAGCCGGAACGGGAAAAACGACTTTATTGCGCGAAATTATCGCAACAACGCATAAAAATACTGTCGTAGTTGCACCAACCGGAATCGCCGCTTTGAATGCCGGAGGTGTTACAATTCATTCGATGTTTCAACTTCCTTTTTCAGCTTTCATTCCATCGTTTGAAGCAAGTCCGCAATTTACAGAAACCGTAAAGTTTGAGAATAAAGAAACACTTCGCCGTCATTTTAAAATGAATAATCTAAAGCGAAATGTAATTCGGAATATGGAACTTCTGATTATTGATGAAGTGAGTATGCTTCGCGCAGATCTTCTCGATGCAATCGATTTTATGATGCAGACGGTTCGAAGAAATACACAACCTTTTGGCGGTGTTCAGGTTTTGTTTATTGGAGATTTGCTGCAGCTTCCGCCGGTCGTGAAAGATGAAGAATGGAGAACGCTTCGAAATTTCTATAAAGGGAAATTCTTTTTTCATTCACATGTGGTGCAACAATATCCGCCACTGTATATCGAATTGTCCAAAATTTACCGTCAGACCGATGATGTATTTATTTCAGTTCTCAACAATCTGCGCAATAATAAAATTACGCCAGAAGATATTGAAGTTTTAAATCAGTATGTCCAGCCCGATTTCGATTTGAAAACCAATAAAGGTTTTATAACCTTGACGACGCACAATGCAAAAGCCGATTTAATCAATAATCAGAGTATTTCAGACCTTAGCGGAAAAGAATATATTTTTCAGCCATTTGTGGTGGGCGATTTCCCAGAGAAAATTTTTCCTGTTGAAGAAGAGCTCAAACTGAAAGTAGGAGCACAGGTCATGTTTGTAAAAAATGATTTGTCTTTTGAAAAAAGATATTTCAATGGAAAAATGGGAATTGTCAAGTCACTTTCGGATGAAGAAATTTTTGTTCATTTTCCAGAAGAAGATACCACAATTGAAGTTGAAAAGTATGAATGGAAAAATATTCGCTACAAGGTAAACGAACAGACGAAGGAAATCGAGGAAGAGGTTTTGGGAACTTTTGCGCATTATCCGATTAAACTTGCTTGGGCAATCACGGTGCACAAAAGTCAAGGATTAACTTTTGACAAAGCAGCGCTTGACGTATCGCAAGTTTTTTTGCCGGGGCAGGCCTATGTAGCACTTTCCCGTTTGCGTTCGTTAAACGGGCTTATTTTGCTTTCAAAAATACAGATGAACGGTATTTCGAATGATCAGGATGTTATGGACTATGCGATGAACAAGGCTTCTGAAGATGTTTTGAAGAATTCGCTTCATTTTGAAACGAAAAATTTTATACTTAACTATTTGAAAAACAGCTTTGAATGGGGAAATTTGACTCAAGAATGGCGCAATCATCGATTCAGTTATAACGAAAATACAACGGGTTCCGAAAAATCGAAACATGCAGTTTGGGCACATAAACGTTTGGAAATGATGGAACAGCTGATGGATCCTTCACAAAAATTCATCATACAGCTTCAGAAAATTTTCAGCAAAGAGACTGTGGATATGGTTTTTGTGAAAGAAAGAGTAGACGCTGCCTATGACTATTTTTTCAAACAAATGGACAGGCTGGTGTACGATTTAATGTATAAAATGACTGAAATTCAGAATTTTAAGAAAGTAAAAGAGTATTATGAAGAGCTTTCATTTCTCGAAGACTTCCAAACAAAAGCAGTTTTAGGATTGATGAAAGCCAAATTGCTGGTTGAAGTAGTGGTTGCACGTGAAACAATTTGCAAAGAGAAACTTTCGTCACCAGCAATAAAGAATTACAAGACGAGTAAAGCAGAAAAGGTTCGAGAAGACCTAAAATTGACGAATACAGACATTTTTAAGCTCGATGAGCCCGTTATCAGGTACAAACCGAAAAAAGCCGCGGAAAACGTCTCTAAATCGGTCAAAAAAACAACGGTTGAGGAAACTTATAAGCTCTGGCTTGAGAAAAATTCTATCGAAGATATTGCGAGAATGCGTAAATTAAATGTGCAGACTATAGAATTGCATTTAATAAAACTAATTCAGGCTAAAAAAATAGAAATCACAGATGTGCTTCCGTACGAGAAAATCCTGGCGCTTCGTGAGGCATTTGAATTTTATCAGGAAGAATCGCTAAGTCCTCTCAAAGAAAAATACGGAGACGAATTTAGCTGGGATGAACTTAAAATGTTTAAAGCCAGTCTGAATTGATTTTTTGTTGGAAAATAAAGTTAGAAAGTTAAGCGTTAGATAAAAACTTACTACCTCAGAATCTTAGAAACTAAAAAAGAATGAAAAAATTATTATTGATTATACTTGTTCTTGTAGGGCAATGCCTTTACAGTCAGGACTTAAAACCTGAATATAAAAAGTTTATTAAAACTTTTATCGAAAATGTTAAAAACGACCGAAAAGAGGAAGTTGCGAAAATGATTAGATATCCGTTGCGACGTGATACTCCAATTCCGCCCATCAAAAACAAGGTAGAATTTATTAAACGCTACAACGAAATTTTTGATGAAGAACTCAAAAAAGAGATTGTAAATTCTGATCCGGCAAAAAATTGGGAGCAAGTAGGCTGGCGCGGTATTATGTTAAATAGCGGCACAATTTGGTTTGAAGAAGATGGTAAACTAAAGACAATCAATCATATTTCTAAAAAAGAGAAAGTGTACAAAGAAAAATTAATTGCAGAAGAAAAATCAAAACTTCATTCTTCTATCAAAGAATTTAAAGAACCGCTATATGTTTTGGAAACCAGCAAATTCAGAATCAGAATTGATGATTTGGGAAATCAAAAATACCGTTATGCCTCTTGGTCAATCAAAAAGAGCATGAGCGAAGAACCAGATTTGATTTTGAAAAATGGAAAATGGATTCCAGATGGAAGTGGGGGTAACAGCTATTTCGAATTCAAAAGTGGAAATTTTGTTTATCAATGTTACATCATCGTTTTGGGCCAGTCAGATTCTCCACCGGCAACTTTAACGATTTACCAAAATAAAAAAACGATTTTAGAACAAAATGCTAAAATCGTAAAAGAGTAAAATTTAAAGAAAACACTTTCTCTGACTTGTTTAGAGAAAGTGTTTTTTTATTTATTCTGTTTTTTCCGCAAAAACCAGGATGTACCCATCCAGATCTTTTATGTAAAACTCCTGCATTCCGTACCAGGTTTTTTGGAGTTTCGTAACTGCAAGTTTTTCATTTTTAAGGTTTTGATACAAATTTTGTATGCCTTCAACTTCCATATAAAAAGATACAGTTGCTCCAATTGGCATTCCTTCAGAAAAAGGAATATCAGACCTAAAAGTATCCGAGCGCTGGAGCATAATTTCAACAGGACCTTGCTCTATCATGGCATATACATATTCTTTTTCGGGATAAATTGTGTTATCTACGCCGTCCTGACTTTCCGGAACTGCCATAATCAATTTAAAACCAAAATATTGCGTGTAGAACTCAACACTTTTTCTGATGTCTCTTACTTCAAAATTGGGTGATAGTTTGCTTATTTTCATTTGAATGAAATTAGAAATTAAGCCCCAAAATTATTGTTCTTCCTGCGTTGATAATTGTAAAAATCGGTCGTTTTTGTTTTTGTGAAGTTCCTTTGGTGTAGCTCCAGTATATTTTTTGATTTCTTTTATGAAATGCGCTTGGTCGAAGAAATCGTTTTGTGGTTTGAGATTTCCATTTGAAATCTCTTGATAAGAAGCATTGCAACGAACGATTTTTAGAAATTCTTTAAGCGGAATCCCAAATTTGGAATTAAAATAGCGATTGATTTGCCGACTGCTCCAAAAGATTTGATTAGAAATTTCCGCAACCGTTTTTACTTGATGCTGATATACAAATTCGAATAATTTTAGTTTTCGGTTGTCAATTTCAGAAAATCTGTTGATTTCTGAGTTTAGCTTTTCAGAAACAGCAGTTGCAAATTTTTCGAATTCATCAAAGGCAAAAGAGTCTAGATTCCAGAAGGATAATGGTAAATTTTGTGTGGTATCTAAAATGGATTTGATTTCTGATTTAAAAAAATATTCCAATGCTAGTAGTCTGAATCTGATGGCAAAAAAAGTAGTGTTTTTAGGTATTTGAATGTCTTTTGGCGTTGTCCAGATTCCGGTAAGTTTTACTTTGGTTAAAGTTTGGTTTTCAAATTCGGCAATAAGATCAAAATAGCCATCGGGAAGAATAGTGTGGTTTACTGTTGTTTCTGCAGTTTCATAATACCAGAAGGATTGTACAAAATCGCTTAAAATTCCGGTTGCCTTTATTTCTTTATAATTCATGGAAGCTTTTACTTTGATTTGGGATTAAGATTTGTACTTCATATCCTAATGCGGCTAAATAACTTAGTCCATCTTGTTTATCAATTTTAGAATGTCCTTGCCAGCCGTTTTTTTTCGCATGCAAAATAAGCTGACGAATATATTTTGGTTCGTTAAGATTTACAATGTCAACAGTATCAGTGAGTATGTTTTTTAAGGCAACTCCAGATTTTAAAATTTGCCCCATGTATGGATGATCAATAGTGAGAAAATCTAACACCAATGCGTTCTGTTTGTAATCTTTTAAAAATATCCTGATTGTAAGTGTATTGGTTTGATTTTCCGAATGGTATTTGTCTGTTAGAGTGTACAAATACTGAAAATCTTCAATTACTATTTTTCTGAATTTATTCTTCATGAAACCGTTGTTACTTTATCAGTTTGATATTTTTCCAGGTATCTATTGCCCATTCAAAATCAGATTCTTCATCAAAATAAAAAGCGCTCATTAGAATCATTTGATCAATCAGTGAAAAACCGAAAACGACATGATAGGTTTTTTCCTCTTCCGTTTCCTGAATAAGATATCCAATTCTGGAAACATCATTGTCAGAGAATTCGAAGGTTTGCAATGTTTTAGAAATTTCCTGATTTCGATTTTTGATATTCAGTTGGTATTCTTCATAAAGTGCTTCTTTGTTTTGTTCCGATTCCCAAATATCTAACCTCACAGATTTATCTCCAGTGGTGTAATACAAAGTTCCGTTTTCTTCTATCGTTCGTTCAAAGAGGTTATTAATTTCAATGCTCCATTTATCTGTTAATTGATGTGTTGTCAGGAAATCGTCTTCTAATTCGAAGTCGGTAACCCTATACCATTCCGATTTGTCATCGGTTCTTTCGTAAACAGATCCGACTCCTTTCAACAGAATTTCTTCAAGAGATGGATCTATTTTTAGAATTGTCGACGGATGGTATATTCCGATATTATCAGAATTATTGTTGTATTCTTCAGACTCAAATCCTGTAAAAATTCTCCAGCCGCTGTCTTCTGGACGAGTCCTTTTTTCGCGATACAAGAAGTTAGGTTTACTATTTTGGTCGACAACCATTTTAGAAACCATAAGACCACCGATTTCTGGGAAATCTTCAAAATTAGGATTGTTATTTGTTTTTTTCTTTTTGAAGAAGTTCATGTGATTTTGTTTGTATTGATTTATAAATGAATGTTTTCCACGTGAAACGGATTCAGGATTCAATAAAGAATTGTATTTGTTTTTTGCGATTTATTTCGATTTCCTTCAGAAGAAGATTTTGTCTTCGTTTGTCAAAATAGGAGATGTTGTGCGCGGTTTCAAAACAGCGATTCAGACAAATTTTTTATTTATTGAATTGTCATGGTTACAGTTGAGAAAGTTCAAAAGTAAGATTTTTGATAGAATGTTTTTGAATCAATAAAAAGCAAAAAAAAATCCTATCTTGCGAGTAGGATTTTCTGTGGTTTTATAGATTTTCAATAAGAATCCATGCTTCTGGATTTTCGCCTTTTTGAATTTCTTTCTGAGCTTCTTCGGCTTCTTTCATCGTAGCATAACTTCCGTATATGACTGGAAAAAGTCCGTGTTTGTCTTCTCCAAGCATTCTTGCTTTGTATCCGTCTTTGATTAGTTGGTTATAAGCTTTTTCGGCATTCTGCTCACTTCTAAAAGCACCAGCCATAATATGATATGGCATTTTTGGTTCTGCTGTTTCAACTTTTGCAGAATCAACAGAAAGCGTAACAGCTGGAAGTGGGCTCTGAATGAAAAACGTCGCTTCTTGAATTTTGTTCTGTACTTTTTTCTGAACCGTTTGCTCAACTACAAGAGTTTGAGAATCAATTTGATTTTGATAGATAGGATATCCAATACTTCCTGTAATTCCAAGTCCCAAAACAAATATAGCAGCATAACGTAGATACGGGTTTGATGTTTTTACATGATTTTCGTTATCATGTAGCAACGCCGCATCTTTTTCTTTTGAAGCAATTTTTTCGATTTTTTTCTCAAAAATTTCTTTTTTCACCATAGGCGAAACAAAAGGGCTTAGTCCAAAAGAAGTTGCAAGGTAATTGGTATGGTCGTTTGGTGTAAAAACAATGTTGCTTTCTGAATTTAAACGAAGTTCGCCGATATTTTTTAGCGAAAGCACACCATTTTCCTCCAAGATTTTTTTCCAGTTTAAAACTTCAAAAGCTATGGCGCTTACTGCAAAACCATACGAAGTATTTTCTGCTTGCGCAATATGGTTGGCTAGCAGTCCGTCGTTATTTTTCAAACGGCTATTGAAAGAAATTGTTTTTTTTGGAGGAAAAAACGAATTAGTGCTTTCATTAAGCTGTACCGTTTGAATTTCGGTTAAAAAAGCACCGAATCCGGGAATCGCTACACACTCGTAGCGATACAATAACTGAGAAATATATGTTTCGATTTTCATAGTAACAAAGTTATGGAACCGATATAGTTATCAAAATTTTATTCACAATTTTTATTAACAATCCAAAATTTATTTTATAAATCTTAAAATCAGACTTTTAAAATCAGTTTTTATTTTTTTTGCAAATTTTCCTATTTTTTGTGATACTTTTTTATTAAGAAATTACTTTATTTTAATAATATTTGCTGTAATTATTCCAAATTTATTATTTTCTATTTTACATAATGTTTAGCGACCAAGATTTATTTTATTTATTAGCACTGTTAAAAGTGGACGGAGTAGGTGATATTATGGCTAAAAAATTACTCACTTCCTGTGGTAGTGCCGAAGCCGTATTTAAAGGAAAAATAAGTCAAATTGCTGCAATAGATGGCGTTGGTTCTATCTTATTGAAAAATCTGAAGGATAAAACGGTTTTTCAGAAGGCAGAGAAAGAACTAGTTTATATAAATGCCGAGGGAATTAATGTTTCTTACTTTCAGGATGAGAATTATCCCGAGCGTTTAAAACATTGTATTGATGCACCAGTTTTAATTTTTACAACTGGAAATATTGATTTAAAGGACCGTAAGATTATCAGTATTGTGGGAACAAGACAAATCACCTCATATGGAACCGAATTTTGTAAAAAGCTAATTGATGATCTTATACCGCTGAATCCTGTTATCGTAAGTGGTTTTGCTTATGGTGTGGATATCGTGGCACATCAAGCGGCAATCGATGTAGGTCTGCAGACAATTGGCGTACTGGCGCATGGACTGAATCAGATTTATCCGAAAGTACATAAGAAATACATGGCGAAGATGGAAGAAAACGGCGGTTTTATCACTGAATTCTGGAGCGATTCAAATCCGGATAAAGACAAGTTTGTACGCAGAAATCGTATCGTTGCTGGTATGTCTGAAGCCACAATTGTAATTGAATCTGCCGATAAGGGTGGTTCGCTCATAACAGCCAAAATGGCAAATGATTATAATCGTGACGTCTTTGCAGTACCGGGCCGAGTTACCGACAAGTATAGTCAAGGCTGTAATAATCTAATAAAAACCCAGCAAGCCAGTGTTCTAACATCAGCTGCAGATTTGATTTATATGCTGAATTGGGATGTACAACTAAAAAGCAAAACGATTCAAAAACAACTTTTTGTTGATTTGAATCCTGAAGAACAAAAAATCTATGACTTTCTAATGAAAAACGGAAAAGAACTTCTAGACATAATTGCATTAGAATGCGATTTCCCAATTTTTAAAATGTCAGGTCTCCTTTTGAATATGGAATTGAAAGGAATAGTTCGTCCTTTGCCTGGAAAATTGTTTGAAATAATTTAACGAGTAATTTCTTAATTATATTCTAATTTTTTGACATCGTTTTTCTTGGATTTAAACAAAAAAAAAGAAATTCTGGATATCGAATATCAATTCTCAAACAAAGATTGATTTAAAGGCTTTAAATGTAGTTTAGCTATGTTTAGCGGTTTTTTTCCAATTAAATCCAATTAAAATTCAAATAAATGCTTTGAGCTTTAATCAAAAACCCGAAAAGCTTTTGGCCGATCGGGTTTTAAATATTTTCATTTGTTATCATAATTCCAAAAAGCTTCTTCGGCACCAGCTCCATCGAGAAGACAAAATGCGGCATACGAAATATCAGTTAACCAATCATCGATTTGTTCTGTCTGTTCTTTAGTAATAAGTTTATTGCTTTGCAGCATTCCTTCTGGATGTATGGCCCACATTCTTCCCAAATGAGTAATTGCCATAATCGAACTTATGATTCTTTTGTCAACAAAATCTTTTTCCATTTCTGGAGCAAGTCTTTTTAGAGCTTGCATAACAAGATGGTAATTTTCTTCGCGTAGTTCTCCACGAAAGGGACGCAACTGCCCTAGAAAACCATTTTCCCATCTTTTGCTTTGTACATTTTCATGAGCACCGCTTTGGTACATTAATTCCTCAACAGCTTCTTCTTTTGTCATTGTTTATCAATGTATTTCTAAAAGCTAGTTTTTGATTTAGTTTTGAAATCCTAATTTCTCACGAACTCTTTTTAAAACTTCGTCTGCAACCAAAGCTGCTTTTGCTGCACCTTTTTTCAAAAGTGCATCAACTTCATCGAGATTGTTTATGTAATAGCTGTATTTTTCTCTTTCTGTTTTGTATTTTTCTGTAATCAATTCAAATATAGCTTGTTTGGCGTGACCATAACCGTAATTTCCAGCTAGATAATTCGCTCTCATTTCTGCAATTTGAGCTTCATCTGCCATTAAAGAATAAATAGCAAATGCATTGCAAGTATCAGGATTTTTTGGAGCTTCAAGTGGCGTACTATCCGTTTCGATACTCATAATCTGTTTGCGCAACGCTTTATCATCCAAGAAAATATTGATGTAATTGTTGGCAGATTTACTCATTTTTCCTCCATTTGTTCCAGGAATCAATTTGCCTTCTTCCTGAGTTATAGCTTCTGGAAGTACAAATGTTTCTCCCATTTGATGGTTGAATCTTGAAGCGACATCACGCGTAATTTCTAAATGCTGCTCTTGATCTTTTCCAACTGGAACAAATTCAGCATCATACAATAAAATGTCAGCGGCCATTAACATCGGATAAGTAAAAAGTCCAGCATTAACATCGCTTAAACGATCGGATTTATCTTTAAAAGAATGTGCCAGAGTCAGACGCTGGTAAGGAAAAAAACAGCTTAAATACCAACTTAACTCAGTTGTTTGTACTACATCTGACTGTCTGTAAAATGTAATACGATCCGTATCCAGTCCGAAAGCAAGCCATGCAGCCGCTACACTAAAGGTGTTTTCTCTTAACGTTTTTCCATCTTTAATTTGAGTAATCGAATGTAAATCAGCGATAAACAAAAATGATTCGTTTGCTGGATTGTTCGATAATTCGATAGCTGGAATAATTGCTCCTAATAAATTTCCTAAGTGAGGCGTTCCTGTACTTTGAACACCAGTAAGTATTTTTGCCATTTTAGTTTTTTCTTATTCTATCTGCAAAGGTCGTGATGTTTTTTCTAATCGCAAAGCACGCAGAGATTTTACCGTAAAGAGAACAAAGATTTTTTGTTTACTAACTCCAAGTGTTTAAAAGTAATAGCCACAGATTAAATGGATTTTAAAATCTGTGAAAATCATTTTAATCTGTGGCTATAAACTTTGCGCTCTTTGCGGTTAAAGTATTTGCAAGAAAAATTGTTGTTTATTATTCATTTCCGTTTTACTACATTTGAAGCTATGAAAGTACTTAAAATTGTTTTTTGGATTTTTTGGCGCATTTGGTTTTACGTTTTAATGGCGGTTCCAATATTTGTTATGTTGCCATTTTTGCTCATTTCTATCATTTCGGAAAGGGGATATCCGTATTTCTTTAAAATGGCTCGCATTTGGGCTCGCATCATTCTTTTTGGCATGGGTTTTTATTATATCGTCAAGAGAGAACAGAAGCTTATTAAAGGCAAAAGTTATATGATTGTTGCTAATCATACTTCGATGACCGATATCATGTTGACTTTGGTACTGGTTAAAAATCCATTTGTTTTTGTGGGGAAAAAAGAGCTAGTAAAAATTCCATTGTTCGGATTTTTCTATAAAAGAACTTGTATTTTGGTTGACAGAAGTTCTTCAAGAAGCAAAAACGAGGTTTTTAAAAGAGCACAGAGTCGTCTTAATCAAGGTTTGAGCATATGCATTTTTCCTGAAGGTGGCGTGCCAGATGACGAAAGCGTACTGCTTGATGAGTTCAAAGACGGAGCATTCCGGCTTGCTATAGAACACCAGATTCCGATTGTGCCGATTGTTTATCCAGATAACAAACAACGTTTTTCGTATACATTTCTAAGCGGAAGTCCGGGTAAAATGAGAGCAAAAATTCTACCATTTGTCGAAACCGAAGGTCTCACAACAGATCATAGAAAAGAGCTTAGGGATAAAGTTAGAACAATGATTTTAAATGGTTTATTAGAATATCAGAAATAAATTCAATTAAAAAATAATAAATGAAAAGCCGGTAGATTTCTTAAAAATCTACCGGCTTTTTTTGAATTAAAAACCCCCAATTTTTATTCAAAAGTTATCTATGAATAATTTTTTCTGAAATAAAACGCAATACTTTTTTAAATTTTAGTTTGGTTTTTCTACGGTTTTTATTGTACAACAATTCTATTTTTTCTTTCATGGTAAAAATATTAATGGTTGAAAAATAAAGAGTTTGGTTACAACTCAAGCTAACGTCACATATGTATAGATGCAGAAAAATGAAAAAGGTTGCGTGAAAGATGAAATTTTTTTTCAAAAACGATAAAAACCCGTCAGCACCAAGTCAACCAACGGATTTTTATACAAATATTCAACCAATATAAATTCTAAAAAAATGTGGTAAAGGTATTATGGCAATACCAATTAAAACATGTTTTTATGAAGATGAGGTTTTGTAAAAAAGGTTGCGTCTTTTTATTTTTTTTTTTGAAAAAAAATAAAAACCCGAAAGATTTTCAAAATCTTTCGGGTTTAAGATGCCGTTTTTATGGCTTATAATTTTAAGCGTTTGCTGCTTCTTTGATTTGTTCTTTAATTTTAATTTCCAGTTCTTCAGCAAGTTCTGGATTGTCTTTAATTAAAGCTTTAACAGCGTCACGTCCTTGTCCTAATTTTGTATCACCATAGCTGAACCATGATCCAGCTTTTTTAACGATTTCAAATTCAACCGCTAAATCTAAGATTTCACCAGTTTTAGAAACACCTTCTCCGTACATGATATCAAATTCGGCAGTTTTGAAAGGCGGAGCTACTTTGTTCTTAACAATTTTAACTTTAGTTCTGTTTCCGATTACGTTTTCACCATCTTTGATTTGAGCAGAACGACGAATATCCAAACGGACAGAAGCGTAGAATTTCAAGGCATTACCTCCCGTTGTAGTTTCAGGATTTCCGAACATTACACCGATTTTTTCACGAAGCTGGTTGATGAAGAAAACCGTACAGTTTGTTTTGCTGATAGTTCCAGTAAGTTTTCTCAATGCCTGAGACATCAAACGTGCATGAAGCCCCATTTTTGAATCTCCCATTTCGCCTTCAATTTCGCTTTTTGGCGTTAAGGCTGCAACCGAGTCAATTACAACAATATCAATTGCTCCCGAACGAATTAAGTTTTCTGCAATTTCTAAAGCTTGTTCACCATTGTCTGGTTGTGAAATGATTAGATTTTCAATATCAACATTTAATTTTTCTGCATAATTTCTGTCAAAAGCATGCTCTGCATCGATAAATGCAGCAATTCCGCCCGCTTTTTGAGCTTCTGCAATTGCGTGTAATGTTAAAGTTGTTTTACCAGAAGATTCCGGTCCGTATATTTCTATGATTCTTCCTTTTGGATAACCGTTTACTCCAAGAGCTAAATCGACACCTAAAGATCCTGAAGAAATCGTTTCTACTTCTACAATGGCTCTGTCGCCCATTTTCATTACGGTTCCTTTTCCGTAAGTTTTATCAAGCTTATCAAGCGTAAGCTGTAACGCTTTTAATTTGGCTTCTTTGTCTGAACTCATTTTTTCTAAATATCTTAAATTGTTTATTTTCCTTTCCAGCCAAAATTAAAGAAATTTCTTCGTAAAATTTTATTAGGTGGGCTTAGAAGTTGTAAAATTACTTCTTTTTTTGAAGTTTGATTGTTCCAAATTGTCACAATTTTGACTACAGAAACAAAGCCTTCAATTCTGTTGCATCAGAAGGTTTTATTTTTCCGGCAAGCAATAAGCTAAGTTGTTTTCTTCTAAGTGCAGCATCAAAGCGCTGAATTTCAAGTTCTGTTTCAGGAATAATAGGCGGTACTTCTACAGGTCTACCGTTATCATCAACAGCAACAAATGTATAGATGGCTTCGTTTGCTTTGGTACGGTTTCCAGACTCGCGGTCTTCTACCCAAACGTCGATAAATACTTCCATAGAACTTTTGAAAGATCTGGATACTTTTGCCTCAACAGTTACCACGCTTCCGAGTGAAATAGCTCTGTTAAAAGCAACATGATTTACAGAAGCCGTTACTACAATACGACGAGAATGTCTGCGTGCGGCAATACTTGCTGCGCGATCCATTCGGGCCAGTAATTCACCGCCGAAAAGATTGTTTAAAGGATTTGTTTCGCTCGGTAAAACTAAATCGGTTAAAACTGTTAAGGATTCTGAAGGGTGTTTTGGATTCATTTTTTTTAATAATAATTTTTTAAATGCCACACATTAACGTCTGTTTGAGTCTGTGAAATCTGTGGCTTATTTTTTTACTTTTGGTTGTTTTAATTCAACCAATAAACTGCCATCACGGCTGGTATAAAATAAATTACAATGGTTCTCGCACCATCGTAATCTTTGGCTAAACGCTGTCCGAATAGCATCATCAAAAGACAGATGCATGAAAAAATCGCTCCGTAAAAACCAAATTCGCGTCCATTTTTTAATAGTAATTGGATTACGCCAACAGCACATAAAATACCAGAAATCAATTCTAAAATTAGAAGATGCAGTAAGGCGAGTGGCACTTGGTTTTTTAATCTTGTTTTAGAAAAATGTTCTTTGAGCCAAGTTACATTGTCATTCCAGTAAAAAATTTTTTCGTAACCCGATTGCAAAAAAGTAAGAGCTAAGAAAATCAGGATTAGGATTGAAGCAACATTATTCATTTTAAATCTATTTTTTATGAATTAAACGAGTCAGTTTGATAGACAAATCGGTCAGGATTATTTTAGCGTTTCCATTTCTTTCGATGTGATACATCGCATCTGAAAGTTCTTTGAAAATTTCATGGATATTATTTCCGTTTACGAATGGAGCAAAATTTTCGAGTTTGAACTTATCTACTTTTGGTTCTATGTAAACGAGACTTGGCGCCTGATAATTTAATAAAAGAGCTTGGCGGAACATTTCGATACAAAACTGAATAAATTTTTTCTGACTTTCGCGGCCAAGTCCAGCGATTTCTTCGCTCCAGGAAATCAAGTCCTGAATGGCGGCGGCATTTCCTTTTGCGCGAAAGGCGGCACGAACCCAATTGACAAACCACTGCTCGAATGGTAAATCGGAATCGTCTTCTTTGAGCAAATGCAATGCTTTGTTAAAATTTCCCTGCGCTTGGTGTGCAATTTTTTTTGCAAAATTAGGATCTGTATTTTCCTGTTTTACAAGCGCTTCGGCAATTATTTTTTCAGGAAGTCCATTAAAGTGAATTACTTGACAACGGGAACGAATAGTTTGGATAATATCTTCTTCATTTTCTGAAACGAGAATAAAAATAGTTTTTTCTGCAGGTTCTTCCAGAAGTTTCAAAAGTTTATTCGAAGCCGCAATGTTCATTTTGTCGGCCATCCAGATGATCATGATTTTGTAACCGCCCTCGTAAGATTTTAAGGCAAACGATTTTAGAACTTCTTGCGCATCTTCGACCCTTATTTCTCCTTGTTTGTTTTGAACTCCTAAAACTTTATACCAGTCAAAAAGGCCTCCATATGGCATTTGTAAAACAAACGTCCTCCAATCCTGAATAAAGTCGATACTTTTTGGTTTGGTTTTTACGTCTTCGGTTGTGACAGTCGGATAAATAAAATGCAGGTCGGGATGTGAGATGTTATCAAACTTTAGATTACAGGAATCATTTCCGTTTGAATTTTCGTCTCCAGAATTACTGCATAAGATATATTGCGAATAGGCGATAGCTGCGGCCAATGTACCACTGCCTTCGGGACCAACAAATAATTGTGCGTGCGGAATTCTTCCGGAAGCCGCACTTTTTATCAGATGGCTTTTGATATAATCTTGCCCTAAAATTTGAGAAAATTGCATGAAGCAAAGATAGAAGAAAATGATGTAGTCAAAAATTTTAGAAGCAAACTTTATGCGCTACTTTTTTTTGAAAATGCGATTGGCAGATTGCATTTTTTTCTTCGATTATAAACACATTTTTGTTAATAAACTGCTCAACCTGAGTAGATATCAGGATGTTTTTGTTAATATTTTTTCCGGAAAAGCGGCAAACATAGGGTTTTTCGGGTTATTTAATCGATGAAAAACGGCTTTTTTCATAGCGAATATCTTACGGTTTTGGCTTTAACAATTTTAACAAAAACCCCGTTAAAACGCACATTTTCTCGACATAAGAGCCCGTTTTAAGTTTTTTTTAAGATTTTTTTTTGAAAAAAAAAATCAATAAAGTTGTAGTTTGGGTTAATTTATATATTTTTGTTTTTATCAACAACCAATTATAAAATAAGAATCTATGAAAGGGAAAATTATTCTATTTAGCGCATTTTTTATACTAACAACTGCAGCTGTTTCGGCTCAGGCAAAAAATGCTCCAAGAAGTATTATCAGTACAACAGCTCTTATTCGTAAATACCATGATCAAAAAGAATTGAGCGGTATGCAAAAAGGAGAACTTTTGGAATTATACATTGAACGTATTAAAGTTCTAGTAAAAACTCTCCCTTACATTGCGTTGGTTACAAAACCAGGAGTTACCATGGCCGACCTTGGTATTCCAGACGATGGTGATCACAAGAAAATTTTAGACAATCAGGCAACAGGTACTTCTACTTTCTTAGATACTACAGTGGAGTTTCAAAGAAAAATGATGCCTTACTCTGATAAAGGAAATTTGATTGCGGCTATTTTATTTTACGAAAACACATTAAAATCTTTACACGAGTTTAATGAATTGAACGAAATGTAAAAAAATAAATTTTATAAAAAACTTTTTTATTCTTTCTTCGTAAATAGAGTAATTTTTAGAAGAAAGTATAAAAGAGAATTAAAAAACAACTCGCTCTTGTAGTATTCTGAATTTTTTTTGGAAAACCCAAGAGGAGTTTTTTCATTTACGCATACCCAAATTTATTATTAACCCTAATACCCCCTTATCATGAAAAAAATTACTCAATTAATCTGCGTTCTTTTGACAGTGGCGAGTATGAATGCTCAACAAGAGAAAGGAATTATGGGCTACAACAATTGGTTAAATAATTGGACCGAATTTAAGCCTAACAAAGTAGAGTATGGAGAAGCAAATCAAATTTTAGCAGGAAACATTTCTGTTAATACTAAATTGCTTAAGAGAAATGTTTACGTATTGCAAGGAAATGTTTATGTTACAAATAATGCGGTTTTAACAATCGAGCCTGGAACATTAATCATTGGAGATTTTGAAACAAAAGGAACTTTGGTAGTTACTAAAGGTGCTCAAATTATTGCAGACGGTTTAGAAACAGACCCAATCGTATTTACTTCTAACCGTAGCCAGAAAAAAGCTGGAGACTGGGGAGGAATCGTACTTCTTGGAGATGCTCCAATCAACAAATTCGGTAATGTAGGTTCTTACAACCTTGACCTTGATCCAACTCTTACTACTTATGGTGGTGAC
The DNA here is from genome assembly GCF_042431625.1 of Flavobacterium procerum. Classification (NCBI taxonomy): domain Bacteria; kingdom Pseudomonadati; phylum Bacteroidota; class Flavobacteriia; order Flavobacteriales; family Flavobacteriaceae; genus Flavobacterium; species Flavobacterium procerum. The sequence continues at coordinate 31,432 of NZ_JBHLYW010000015.1, forward strand.
AATGTTGCTGGAAACTCTGGTATCTTAAGATATGTGAGAATCGAGTTTGCTGGTAAAAAAGTTAAAGGAGTTGATTCTTTCAACGGTTTAACTGCCGCTGGTGTTGGTAGCAAAACAATTCTTGACAATGTTATGGTAAGCTATTCTGGAGGAGATTCATTTGCCTTTTTTGGAGGTGATGTGAACGCTTCAAAATTAGTTTCATACAAATCAATCAACGACGATTTTAAATTTACTCAAGGTGTACAATGCCGTTTATTCAATACTTTAGCGGTAAGATCTTCTTATTTGTCTAGTAACAAAGACGGATCTCGTTGCTTTGAAGTAAAATCTTTTGAGAAAAAGAACGAAACTGACTTCACTAAAAAACAAACTCTTGTAGCTGCTACAAATATTACAATGCTTAACGACAGCGAAAACATTAAAGCTGATATCCAAGCAGGCTTAGTAAAAGAAGCTGTATATGTTGCAGAAAGTGCTTCACTAGAAATGAAACGAAGTGTAATCTCTGGTTTTAACCCAGCTGTTTTATTAGACAGTAAAATCGAGATCAATGATGCCAATCTTAAAAAAATCAAATTCGAGGAAATGTTCTTTAACTTATGTAATGGAAATATCTTTACTGAGTACAATTCTAACAATGAAGATTTAGAAAGCTGGTATGGAAACAGTGTTTTCTTTAATGTTTACTCTCAAAGTACAAACAAAGAAACATTTATTGATATCGCAAATCCTAAAAAACCAGATTACAGATTACAATTAGGAAAAATCACGGCTTCTAGCGGCAATAGATAAATAAATTTCGATTTTTATTTTCCACGCGTAAATTTTATTAATAAAGTCCCCAGACACAATTTATGTAAGTCTCTACAGGACCAAATAAAGATCAAAACATAATGGTATCTACAAAAAAGTATTTTATATATACAATATTTTTGGTTTCGCCTATTTCATTAAGTCTATATGCACAAAATACAGCAGAACAACCTACAAAGGCTGCTGTATCTTGCGGTGCATCGGCATTATGTTCAAACCAAATTCAAAAGACTGCAGGCAGTCTTATAGAAAATCCAAATCAGTTTATAGTAGGACCGTCCAACCCCAAGGATAGTCTTACTATAGCGGCTGAAGCAAAAACAGCTACAGATTGTCAAGAAGATTCATCTGTTGTTTCGACTTCGATTCTTGCAAAAGATATCATCGAAAACTACAAATATGATTTTTCTGAAACATTTATAGACATATTGTTTTTTGAGCGTATAGATTTGTCAAGAACACGCAATATATGATTCAAAAAACTACGCTGTCAGTTTATCGTTTAATTCTGTTTTTCAGTATCTTAATTTTTACTGAAACGAATTCTTATGCTCAGGCTACAATTGTGCCGCAACAGCTAGGTTATCCTAGAATCTGTGCGGGACTGATTATTGATGGAAAGCCATTTAATGAGTATAGTGCAACTTTCAGCTATGTCGATTTTCCAGCCGGAACAGCTTTTGAAATAGAGCTTTCAGATGAGGCGGGAAATTTTACAACACCAACCGCTACAACAAAACTTTCTTTTACAGAAAATGCTGCTTTACAACAACAGACTATAAAATTTGCGGTTCCGACAAATTTGAAGGGATCAGATCTTTATAGTCTGCGAGTAAAGAGCGTTACTGCTACTCCTGTTTACAGTGTTAAATATAGAAATTCACAGAACGTAACTTCTTTTCCAGTCTATTACAGAACCTTTGTAGAGTCGTTTTATATCAATAATAGAACAGAAAATGCGATGATATGTAATGGTGGGAGCATAAGTCTTTCTATCGATAATCCAACACCAACAGATCAGCCTTCATCACCTGCAAATTATCCAAACTTAAAATACAAATGGTTTAAAGATGATGTTGCTATTGCAGGACAAAGCGGTACAACGTTAGTGGCAAATGCTCCTGGAGTTTATTATGTTCAAATTGATTACGGAGGATGTAACGACGAAAACTTTAGTTCAAATCGTGTTAATGTAACAACATCTTCATCAGGATCATCAGTAACAATCAATTCAAGTTTAGGAAACCCATTCTGCGCAAGCGGAACAGGAACTGTCTTAACAGCAACTTCTGGAAATAGTTATGTTTGGAAGAAAGACGGTACGACAATTTCTGGCGCTACAAATAGAACCTATTCTACAAACGAATCTGGAGTTTATAGCGTTGAGGTAGATTTTGGAGGATGTAAAGCAACAGGTAGTATCAATCTACAAAGCAATAGTTTTGACGCAAGCATTGACGCTCCAGACAATTATACACTGAGCGAAGGCGAAACACTAAACGTTACTGTCACAACAAGTGCATCAGGAGCGACTTTTCAATGGTATCGTAACGATAATCTTATTGCTGGAGAAACAGGAAGCAGCTATGTGGTTTCTGTTTTAGGTAATTATAAAGTAAGAATTTCTCAATCTTCGGGCTGTGTTGCTACGAGAGAGTTTACGTTTAAAATTAACGGAAATTCTGGGCCAGCAAGCGCAATCCCAAATGTTATAAAATTAAGCGGTAGTATTCCGTATTGGAATATTCCTGATGAATACAAAAATGCTTCAACCAAGGTACTTGTTATTAGCTCAAACGGAGAAATAGTTCTCGATACAGTAAATTATCAAGGAGACTGGCCACAAAGCAATATAGATTTTAAAAATGTCAATCCAGTTTATTACTATGTCATTCAATCAGACAAAGGTGAAAAAAAAGGATCAATAACTGTTCTAAAATAATATGAAGAAACTTTTACTATTCATCACGTTATTTTGCGGTTTTTCAATTGTACTCTATTCTCAAGAACAAAAAAATGAGAATGGAGTTGTTTCGTTTTCGTTACCAATCAGAAATTCATTAAGATTTAATAGATATTTAATTAACCCAACTTTCAGTTTTGTCCGAGAAACAAATGCATATGCAAGTTTCTACAACAAAAGACAATGGGTGCAGTTTGAGAATGCTCCACAAACGTATCTGGCAAATTATTCCGGACGTTTTAGAGAAAATGAAGCTTTTGCAGTTGGTTTATTTCAACAGAATTACGGTTTAATGACTGTTTTTGGTGGAGTGGTCAATTTTGCTCACAATGTTTCATTTGCAGAAGACAGTAATTTGACTTTTGGTTTAAATATTGGAGCTTACAGAAGCGGATTGGATAAAGGAAAAATTATCTCTGATGATCCAGACATTTTAAATGGTGATTATCCTGGATATACAATGCTTACCGTTAATCCTGGAATCAATTACGGAACAGAATTCATTGATTTCGGATTATCGATCAATAATTTAATTCTTTACAATTTCGGATTAGGAATGGTAAAGGAAGACCCGGAAAGAGCAATCGCACTTCATGCAATGTACACTGGATATATTGACAGTTACGGTTTTTTTGACAGAAGTAAATTTTCGGGAATTGTAAAAACAGATCTTAAAAAAGATAAAACGGTTATATCTGGGCTTGCCATGCTGTCACTTCAACAAGGAGTTTGGGCACAAGCTGGATATAATACATTATACGGAATTTCGGCTGGGCTTGGGGTTAATATCACTCCGAGCATTGCTATTGAATACAATTATGAAAGAGGGATGGGCAATTTAACAAACATGGGAGGTTCTCATGAATTTGCAATTGCTTATAAATTTAAAAACAAAAATTACTATTACGGTGACGATGATGAAGGATCTTTAATAGATCCGTCAAAACCAAAACCAGTTCCAGCTAAGCCAAAATCAGAGACAACTCAGGTTAATAGAGCTGAAATAGCTGAAAAGAACAGATTGGCTGCAGAAGCAAAAGCACAAGCAGATGCGGAAGCAAAACAAAAAAGACTGGCAGCTGCCGAAAAAGCTAAGGCTGATGCCGAAGCTGCAGCGAAAGCAAAACTAGAAGCAGACAATAAAGCTAAAGCAGATGCTCAAGCTCTTAAAATAAAATTAGCCGCCGATGCTAAAACTAAAGCAGATGCTGCCGCTGCCGCAAGAGCAGAGAGTGCAGCTGCAAAACAAGCAGTTGCCGAAAAACAAAAAGCACAAGTACAATTAGCTGCCGATAAAGCAAAAACCGATGCAGAAGCTCGTAAAGCACAATTAGAAGCAGATAATAAAGCTAAAGCTGATGCAGCAGCTGCCGCAAGAGCGCAAACTGTGACCGCAAAACAAGCAGTTGCTGAAAAACAAAAAACACAAACACAATTAGCTGCCGATAAAGCAAGAGCCGATGCAGAAGCTCGTAGAGCACAATTAGCAGCAGATAATAAAGCAAAAGTAGATGCAGCTGCCGCAGCGAGAGCACAGGCAATTGCTAATAAGCCAGGAGCAACGGCTGCACAAAAAACAGCTGCACAATTAGCAGCAGATAATAAAGCTAAGGCAGATGCTGAGGCATTGAGAATTAAGTTAGCCGCAGAAGCAAAAGCTAAAGCAGATGCAGAAGCACAGGCTAAACAAACTGCAGACGCTCAGAAAACACCAGCGCAGTTAGCTGCTGACAAATCTAAAGCAGATGCTGAGGCGTTGCGAATTAAATTAGCCGCTGATGCAAAAGCTAAAGCAGATGCAGAATCTCAGGCAAAACAAACTGGGGCTACAACGCCGGCAACTACGCAAAAAACAGCAGCTCAATTAGCTGCTGATAAATCAAAAGCCGATGCTGAAGCTGCAGCAAAAGCAAAATTAGCAGCTGAAGAAAAAGCTAAAGCTGATGCAGAAGCTCGTAAAGCACAGTTAGCTGCAGATGCAAAAGCAAAAGCAGATGCCGCAGAAGCAAAACGTAAAGCCGATGCAAAAGCAAAAGCAGAAGAGGCCGATTTACAGTCTATTCTTGCCGCGGATGCAAAAGCCAAAGCCGATTCAGATGCACTTCAGGCAAGGTTAGCCGCAGAAGCAAAAGCGAAAGCTGCCGCAGCTGCAAAAACAAAAGCAAATATTGATGCAGCAAACAAAGCGAAAGCTGCCGCAGATGCAAAAGCAAAAGCCGCAGAAGAGGCTGCATTAAAAGAAAGATTAGCCGCAGAAGCAAAAGCAAAAGCAGATGCAGAAGCAAGGCAAGCAATAATAGCCGCAGAAGCAAAAGCCAAAGCTGATGCAGAGGCATTGAAATTAAAACAAGCCGAAGAAGCAAAACAAGCTCAATTGGCAGCTGAGGCAAAAGCAAAAGCGGATGCAGAGGCAGCTCAAGCGAAATTAGCCACAGAAGCAAAAGCAAAAGCCGATGCTGAAGCACTGAAATTGAAACAAGCTGAAGAAGCCAAAGCAAAACAAGCCGAAGAAGCGAAACAAGCTCAACTGGCAGCTGAGGCAAAAGCGAAAGCGGATGCAGAGGTAGCTCAAGCAAAATTAGCTGCAGAAGCAAAAGCGAAAGCAGATGCTGAAGCACTGAAATTGAAACAAGCAGAAGAAGCAAAACAAGCTAAACTTGATGCAGAAGCAAAAGCAAAAGCTGACGCTGAAGCATTGAAACTGAAACAAGAAGAAGAAAAGAAACAAGCTAAACTTGAAGCAGAAGCAAAAGCTCAAGCTGATGCAGAAGCCAAGAAAGCAAGATTAGCTGCAGAAGCACAAGCTAAAGCAGATGCAGAAGCACTAAAAGTTAAACAAGCTCAGGAAGCTAAGCAAGCTAAACTTGATGCAGACAATAAAGCTAAAGCAGATGCTGAAGCATTGAAACTGAAACAAGAAGAAGAAAAGAAACAAGCTAAACTTGAAGCAGAAGCCAAAACTCAAGCAGATGCAGAAGCTAAGAAAGCAAGATTAGCGGCAGAAGCACAAGCTAAAGCAGATGCGGAAGCATTAAAAGTTAAACAAGCTCAGGAAGCTAAGCAAGCTAAACTTGATGCAGACAATAAAGCCAAAGCAGATGCTGAAGCATTGAAACTGAAACAAGCTGAAGAGGCAAAACAAGCTAAACTTGAAGCAGAAGCCAAAACTCAAGCAGATGCAGAAGCTAAGAAAGCGAGATTAGCAGCCGAGGCACAAGCCAAAGCAGATGCGGAAGCATTAAAAGTTAAACAAGCTCAGGAAGCTAAACAGGCGAAACTTGATGCAGAGAATAAAGCCAAAGCCGATGCTGAAGCTAAAAAAGCACAGTTAGCTGCTGAGGCCAAAGCGAAAGCTGATGCAGAAGCACTGAGAATAAAACAAGCTGAAGAAGCAAAACAAGCGCAATTGGTGGCAGATGCAAAAGCCAAAGCAGATATGGAAGCTTTACAAGCACAACTTCTTGCAGACGCAAAAGTAAAAGCCGATGCTGAAGCTACTGCCAAAGCCAAAGCCGATGCAGAAGCGAAAAAACTTCAGGAAGCCGAAGAAGCTCGTCAAGCAAAACTGGCTGCTGAAGCAAAAGCAAAAGCAGATGCAGAAGCATTAAAAGTAAAACAGGCCGAAGAAGCTAAACAAGCAAAATTAGCAGCAGAGGAAAAAGCGAAAGCAGATGCTGAAGCTCTTAAGATAAAACAAGCTGAAGAAGCAAGACAAGCAAAATTAGCTGCAGATGCAAAAGCCAAAGCAGATATGGAAGCACTTCAGGCACAACTTCTTGCAGATGCAAAAGTAAAAGCCGATGCAGAAGCTACTGCTAAAGCAAAAGCCGAAGCTGAAGCTAAAAAACTTCAGGAAGCCGAAGAAGCTCGTCAAGCGAAACTAGCAGCTGATGCTCAAGCCAAAGCAGACGCAGAAGCTCTTAAGGCAAAACTAGCTGCTGACGCTAAAGCGAAAGCAGATGCACAAGCATTACAAGCTAAACAAGCAGCTGATGAAAAAGCTAAAGCTGATGAAGAAGCTCGTCAAGCGAAACTAGCAGCCGACGCCCAAGCTAAAGCAGACGCGGAAGCTCTTAAAGCAAAACTAGCAGCTGATGCCAAAGCTAAAGCCGATGCAGAAGCATTACAGAAGAAACAAGCAGCTGAAGAAAAAGCTAAAGCTGATGAAGAAGTTCGTCAAGCGAAACTAGCAGCCGATGCGAAAGCCAAAGCAGATGCAGAAGCTCTTAAAGCAAAACTAGCAGCCGACGCTAAAGCGAAAGCCGATGCAGAGGCATTACAAAAGAAACAGGCCGCTGAAGAAAAAGCTAAAGCTGATGCTCAAGCCAAAGCAGACGCAGAAGCTCTTAAAGCAAAACTAGCAGCTGATGCCAAAGCTAAAGCCGATGCAGAAGCATTACAAAAGAAACAGGCCGCTGAAGAAAAAGCAAGAGTTGAGGAAGAAGCTCGTCAAGCGAAATTAGCAGCCGATGCTCAAGCGAAAGCAGACGCAGAAGCTCTTAAAGCAAAACTAGCAGCTGACGCCAAAGCTAAAGCCGATGCAGAGGCATTACAGAAGAAACAGGCAGCTGAAGAAAAAGCAAGAGTTGAGGAAGAAGCTCGTCAAGCGAAATTAGCAGCAGAAGCAAAAGCAAAAGCTGATGCAGAAGCATTACAAGCTAAATTGGCAGCAGAGGCAGCAGCAAAAGATGAGACAGCAAAAGCAATAGATAATCTAACTCAGTCTTTAGAAGGTGTTGGCAAAGTACAAACGGATTTATTAGCACAATTCAAAGCTACAGTTGCCAACAAACAAAAAGACTTGAATGATTTGAAAGAAGAGAATGATTTAAGTGAAAAAGGAATTTACAAAGAGCCTAAACCATTTAAGAGTGTAGCAGCTGAAAACAGTCAGATTGAAGCATTGAAAATCCAGATTGCTGAAGCGAATACCAGCATGAAAAATGAAATTGCAAAACTGACGAACTTATATAATGAAAGAGTTAAAAAGTTCCCGAAAAATGATCCTCTAAACAGGGCTTATTTGGAGAAAATTAACGAGTTGAAAGCGGCTCAGTTAAAAATGGAACTTGAAGGCGCGGCTTTACTGTCAGATTTAGAACGTATCAAAACTGAAACTGAAATTGAGCGTAAACGTAGAATTAAACGTGCAGCTTATGAAAATGATCAAGGAAGGTATGCTCAGGATCTTGCAGCGTTGAAACGTATTAAGGAAACAACCAAAGTAAGCAACACGCCATTAACGGCAAGCGATTTTGATTTTGGTGAAGAACAGTCAAATATGCAGATCATCAAGAATATTAAAAATTCTGAAAATGGTTATTATTTGATTTTGGCAGTTCATAACAGTATCGAGAAACGTGATGAGTTTTTAACGAAGGCGGTAGCTGCGGGACGTTCAGACGTTAATTTCTTTTACAATGTGACCACAAGTAAATATTACATCTATTATGAGAAATTTGATGGGTTGCAAGAAGCGACCAAGGCATTGGAAGCAAAAGGAAACAAACCATACAACGGTAATATGGCCATTGTAAAAGTGGAGAATTAATAAGAGTTACGAATATATAGTTAGTGTGCTTTTAAAAGAGAAAAAGCATTTGTAAATAAGAGTTTAAAGCGCTGGAATTTTAAGTTCTAATGCCCCTTAGAACAAGAAACAAGGCCCAATAAAGTAAATACCATGAAAAAACCTACTATTCTAAAAATTGCAATTTTATTTTTGTTGTTTTTGCAATGTGATATTGTCTCGGCTCAGAATTGGAAGACGTTCGATAGACAATACAATGCGCAGCTCAAGGGAGATATTCTTGTTATTGGAAATAACATTCTGAACAGGCGCACAACGGACTGGAGAGGTAACGAGACTGCTAGTCCGAACAGTGATTATGACGGAACCGGTCTGAACGGTAATTTTGATATGCGTTATATCAATATCGACAACGGAGCGACACCTGGAATTTTTAGTTCAAGTAGTGCCAATCTTACGGTACCTAATAACAGAGCTCCTGGATCTCCTTGTTATAGAGTTGCCTATGCGGCACTGTATTGGGCTGCTACCTTAAATGGTACCGACAGAAGAAATATTAATACAGTAAAGCTAAAGGTCCCAAATACATCTAATAGTAACTATCAAAATATTACGGGAACGATTATTCATGATATTACAACTCCTGCCGGTGGTATTAATCCTGATAATACTCAGGCTTATGCTTGTTTTGCGGATGTTACCAATTTATTAAGCGAAACAAATCCAAATGGTACATATACCGTTGCGAACGTAATTTCGAGTCAAGGATCTAATGGAGGAACTGGTTTATCTGCTGGTTGGTCTCTTTTTATCGTTTATGAAGATTCGAGTTTGCCTACAAAAGCGATTTCTACTTTTAACGGTTTTACAGCAAGACAGCAAGGTGGAGGGCCAAATAATACAGTAATTACTGGTTTTACTACTATCCCTACGGGTCCGGTTAAGGCACGTTTTGCATTTGCGGCTCTTGAAGGAGATTTAGGTTATACTGGAGATTATCTTCAAATAAACGGAACGACTATTACGCCACCTACTAGACCAAGAGTGGGTAATGCTAACAACTTTTTCAATAGTACAATCAACAGCTTAGGTTCTCTTTATCTTGATAGAGAGCCGAAGAGTAGAAATACATTAGGTTTTGATACGGGTGTAATTGATATTGATCCTTCGTCTAATATTATTAAAAATAATGATACGCAGGCGACCATAACCTTAGCGACAACCACCGACGTATATATTTATTATTTTACCGCCTTTTCGGTTGACATTATTGCGCCGAAAATTGTTTTAACAAAAGGAGTAAAAGATATTAATAATGCTGATGCATCTGGTAAAGATGTTATTTTAGGAGAAGAACTTCGATATGAATTAAAATTTAAAAATGAAGGGAATGATAATGCGAAATCATTTACGATTACCGATCAGCTTCCTATAAATACAGATTTTAATTTCCCATCTGACTTAATGGAGCTTCCGCCAGGAATGACTATTCCAACAACTGCGGCTGGAAATTCATATGTTCAGTATAATCCAACAACTAGAACATTAACATTTACTATACCGAATAGTTATGTTGCTGCTGTTCCAAACAGATCACCAGAATATACTATCCGTTTTAAGGTAAAAGTTGTAGACGACTGTTCTAAATTAACAGATGCTTGTTCGAATTTAATTCAGAATACAGCAAGAACATCTTATGTAGGTGATTTAGGAGGTTCCGGAACCAACTTTGGTGACAATAGTTATTCTTCGACTACGGGATGTAATATAGTACCACAGTCAACTAACTTTTTGGTAGGCTTAGATGCATGTAGAAACAGAAGAACAGAAATCTGTACTTCTAGTATGACAATTTCTGCATCTGGTGGTTATAGAAGTTATTCTTGGTCAAGAAATTCTTCGGGCACACCGGTAATTGGAACAAGCCAGACACTTACTGTGACACAGCCAGGTGTTTATTACGTTTACAATACAGCAAATCCTCCTTGTATCGATTTACAGGAAATTATTACTGTTGTAGATGGAGGCGGTGTACGAACAAACCCAATTATACCATATGCAGATAATAGAAATCCAGATGGAACCATTCCGGGATGTTTAATCGATGGTAAACCATTACCTAAAATTCATCTTTGTGGTACAAATGATTCGAGATTAATCAACCTTAATTTAAGTGGCGCTACAATTGTCTGGGAAAAGACAAACTGTGCGAGACCAGAAGATTTATCTGAACTTTGTGCTGACGAGAGAACAAGTTGTGCATGGGTTTCAGCTGGACCAAACGGTTCATTGTTTACAGCCAACGAAGCAGGTTATTATCGTGTTACCATAAATGTAAATGGCTGCCAGAACCGTTATTATTTTAATGTTTATAAAACTGACGTTTCGATTACAGAAACTCATAAAGACATTATCTGTAATAATAAAGGTAACATTACCGCTCAGTTGCTTACAGGTTACGAATACAGTCTAACAAATGTTGCTACTAATGCAACAACAGGTTGGCAGGATAGTAACTCTTTTGATATTGATTTTTGGAATGCTGGTACTTACGTAATCAACTACAGACTTAAAAATGTTCCTAACACTTGCGTTTTTAGATCGGGAAGAATAGAGATTCGTTCTTTAACAATGAGTCCTGTTGTAGAAAATCCGAATGAGCATCCAAATTGTTATGGAGAAAACGGAAGAATTACTGTAAGTGCAACAGCTGGTTTCTCTAATTATTATTTTGCTCTTTATGATAATAATGTTTTAATTCAGCAGGTTGGGCCAATTACAGCAAACGTTTATACATTTACTCCTGCTCCAGGTAAATATTATACTGTTGAAGTTTATACCATGGACGGCAACACAAAAATATGTTCTGGATCTATAGGAAAATATATAAACAATCCTCCATCAGAACTTAATCTTACTGCAACTGCTATAACACCGCTTACTGCTTGTAGCGAAGGTAAATATAAAATATCAGCAAGCGGAGGAAGTGGCGGTTATTCATTCTTTGTTGATGGATCGACTACACCTCAGGCTTCATCAGAAAATGATAATACGGATCAGAATGCTATTATCATCATGACGCCGACTGCGAGAGATTATACAATTCGTGTTCGTGATTCGAGACTTTGCGAAAAAACAATAACAGTTAGAGTTCCTGCAATGCCGACGCCACAATATACGGTTTCGCATACGAACAGTAATTGTTATGACGGAAGCTCAGAAATCAGAGTGAATCTTACGAATGCAAATGGATATACTATGGCTTATAGTATAAACGACGGAGCTAGCTATCAGTCAAGCCCAGTATTCTCTAATTTGCAACCGGGTAACTATATTGTAAAAGTAAAATACAGTGTTACATATCCAATTACAAACTGGCCAAACGTTGCAACAAAAGATTGTTTTGGACCAAGCGAACCAGTTACAATTACGGGACCAACGTCTGCAATATCGGCTTCTGCTGGTGTAGCTGCACTTGCAGGATGTACACTTCCGGATGCGACAGGTGTTAACCAAGGAGGAAAATTAAGAATTAATAACGTTCAAGGAGGTACACCAAATTATCAGTACAGTTTTGACGGAGGAGCAACGTGGCAAGCTACTAATGAAAAGGATGTTTTACCAGGAACTTATGTTTTAGTAGTAAGAGATGCTTTAGGATGTATGTTTACCATTCCTTACGACATTATTTTAGATCCTAGACCATCTGATCCTACTATTAGGGTAGAAGATCCAGTGTTTAATTGCGATGGTACTGCAACAAGTACAGTAACAGTTACAAACGGAGTTTCTAATTATACTTACGAATATTACCTTGATGGAGTTGCTAATACTCCTATAACTAATAATGTATTTACTAATGTTCCTTCTGGAAGTCATACAGTTTCTGTACGATACAGAGCCTCTACAGTACCTACATACAGTAACTTATTGAGAGAAGATTTCGGAAGAGGACCAGACGTAAAAGTTGATGGAATTCACCCGAATTACTGTTGGGAAAGACAGGATTATGTTCCTGACTGTCCTAATGCTTATATGCCTATCTTATTAAATGATGGTGAATATGTTGTAACACAGGCATTGATACCAGAACACAAAGATGGATTCAGATGGAACTTACCAAAAGACAATACTTCAGTTATTAACAACACACCTCATATTACCGATGGTAGATTTTTAGCTGTAAACGTGGGTGGAGTTGTACCTCCTGGCGGAATTTTATACAGAAAAACAATTAATGATGTAATACCGAATCAAGATATTCAGGTATCGCTTTATATGTTGAATTTATTAGCGGCAGATAATAATTTACCTTCTCCTAGGCTTACAATCCAGCTTCAGAAAAATGGAGTTGCAATTCCGGGTGCGTCAAAAGATACACAAGGTATACCTCGCGATGAAAAATGGCATAATACTACCGATTTAGGAAATGGTCAAGTTTTAACCTTAAATCCTGGAAATAATACATCATTAGATTTTGTTATTTTATCTTATAGCCAGGTAATTGATGGAAATGATTTAGCTGTTGATGATATCTGGGTTCGTCAGATTCCAGAATCATGTATTGCGCAAAAAGATTTCCCGATTGTTATTGACAGCAATAAAGCTTTCAGCGCGTCTATCACAGGATTCAAGAACCTTACTTGTCCAGGTGCTAATAATGGAGAAATTACAATTGCGGCACAGAATTTTAATCTTCCTTACGGATTTGATTATTCATTAGATAATGGAGCTACTTGGATAAATTCTAAAGTATCTCCAGTTACAGCTACAGGATTGACAAACAGAACTTATGCAATTAGAGTTCGTTTCAATAATGCGGCTTCAAGCTGTGTTTTCCCATTCAGCCAAGTAATTTCTGCTCCAGCAGCTTTAGCTGTAACGGCTCAGGTTACTGCGCAACCAACTTGTACAAATGGTGCTTCTATTACAGCAACTGTAACAGGAGGAACACCTAACTACCAATACGAATTAAGAGCGGCAAACGGAACTACAGTTGTAACTCCGTACCAAACCTCTAATGTATTTACAAATGTTGCAACAGGAACTTACACAGTTGTAGTTAGAGATGCAAATTCTTGTTCTTCTCCGGCTTCAGCAAGTGTAAATATTAATTCTCCAACACCTCCAACAGCTTCGTTGGCAGCAAGTTCAGATTTATGTTACGATACTGTAAACCAGTCTACGCTTGTAGTGACTGCTACAGGAGCGGGAACATTAACTTATAGTTTAGACGGAGCTGCGGCTCAAACGTCTAATACATTTACAAATGTTGGTCCTGGAACGCACAATATTGTGGTAACTGACAGTAATAACTGTACAGCAGCAATAAGCAATATTGTTATTGCACCACAGTTGCAAGGATCAGCAGCTATTACAAAAACTTTAGATTGTACAACATCTCCAAATGCTTCAATTACAGTTACAATTACTGGAGGAACTAGTGCCTATTCTTATAGAGTTAGAAGAGGTTCAGGAACCTACGGAAGTAGTGTTGCTGTAGCAGGAAACTCTTTTGTATATACAGGAGCAACTGTTGCTGATACCTATACTTTTGAAATTACAGATTCAACAGGATGTATAACTACAGTAAGCGCTATCGTTAACGCCATAGTGTATCCTACAGTTACAGCTACAAAAGTTGATGCTACATGTAACGGTGCTTCAACAGGATCAGTACAGTTAAGCGGAGCAGGAGGTTCAGGTGGTTATACTTATTTATTCTATAATAGTACAACAACACCAGTGCCAACGAATTTTGTAGCAAATTCTGCTTATACAGGATTAGCGGCAGGAACTTATTCTTATCAAGTTAAGGACAGCAACGGATGTACATCTGCTGTTGGAAGCATAGTTATTGCTCAGCCTACAACTTTAACAGCAACTGCTACTGCAACGACATTTACTTGTGATGCATCAAATGTAAAACAAGCTGCAACTGTAACTATTGCAGTTCCGACAACGGGAACATCACCTTATCAATATAGTTTTGATGGTGGTACAACTTTTAGCAGTACACGTACTTTATCTGTAACAGATAATGGAACAAATAGAACTATTTCTTATGTAGTTCGTGATGCACAAGGATGTAGTACACCAGTACAGACAATTACAATCAATAGATTAAACCCACCGACTGATTTAGCTTTCAGCGCAGCAGCTGTTACCTGTACGGCTACTACTACTACGGTTACGGCTACGGCTACAAACGGAGTTGCGCCATTGACATTCGCAATCACCTCTCCATCTGGCTCAGCTGCTAGTAACACTACAGGTGTTTTTGCAGGTCTTGCT
>NZ_JBHLYW010000016.1:0-3546 GCF_042431625.1 Flavobacterium procerum
ACTGGACATTCTTGACAAATACGACGTTGCCAATGCCTTAAAACGTGACATCGATGTATTCTTTAGTAATGCAGGAATCGGGGAAAGCGGTCCGGTATTTGAAATTCCGCTTGATTTGGTTCGTGCAAATTATGAAACAAATGTTTTTGCTCCGCTGCAATTGTCACAAGGCTTTGCTTCTAAATGGATCACAGAAGGCAAAAAAGGTAAAATCGTATTTACTTCTTCAATGGGTGGATTATTCACGCCATCTGGTTACGGAATCTACGTTTCAACCAAACACGCTCTTGAAGCAGTAGCCGAAGCATTGGCTGATGAATTGAATCCTTACGGAATCAAAATTCAAACCATCAATCCTGGAGCTTACTTAACTGGCTACAACGAGACAATGGCCGAAAATGCTTTCCGCTGGCTGGATGACGATAAAAACTTCACCAAACGTGCTGATATGAAAGCCAATTTCGATTCGCTTTTAGGTACACCAGAAGGTAGACTGGATCCACAGGAAATGATCGATGCAATTATCGAAATTGTACCGTCAGATAGCGGTAAATTCAGAAACGTGGTGCCGCAGTTTGTAGAAGACATGTTAAAAGACCACCAATTAAAAGCTTGGGAAAATACTATCTAATAACATACCTGTGACTATAAAAAAGCCGATTTAACTATCGGCTTTTTTATGCGCTAGGACCAATCGTTTTTTTGGCTACATCATTTACGGTTTTGGATACTAAAATCTGGGTTAATGAAAGGAAATTTGCACTTGTAAAATTTAAATTCAGAAGAAAATGAAGACTATATTTATTACGGGTGCATCAGCTGGTCTGGGTAAAGCCACTGCTAGATTATTTCAGGCCAACGGCTGGAGAGTAATTGCAACGATGCGTAATCCTGAAAAGGAAACGGACTTAAATGGGCTGGAAAATGTAAAACTAATTCAGCTCGATGTTACTCAGAAAGAACATATTGATACAGCTATTAGCGAGCTGACTGCCAATGAAAGTATTGATGTTGTATTTAATAATGCGGGCTATGGCTTGAGCGGCTCTTTGGAAGCAAGTCCCATCGAAGCAATCGAAGACCAGATCAACACAAATCTTACTGGAGTAATCAAGGTTGTAAAGGCTTTTACTCCTTATTTCAAAGAGAGAGGCAGGGGAATGTTTATTACTACAACATCGGTTTTTGGCATAATATCCTGTCCATTGGCTTCAGTTTATAATGCGACAAAATGGGCATTGGAAGGATTAAGCGAAAGCTTGTCCTACGAATTGGCGCCATTCAATATTACGATTAAAACAGTAGCACCAGGCGGCATAAAATCCAGTTTTGTAAATGGTGTAAAGGCATTTGCGCATCCGGAGTACGATCCGATACAGGAAAAATTGATAGATCTCTTTTTCAACAACAATACGCTGCTTGATTTTAGCGAACCGGAAGTAATAGCAGATGCTGTTTTTGAAGCCGCTACAGATGGTAAAAATCAGTTAAGATACATGGCAGGTGCAGATGCTGTTAAGATAGCAGGTCAGCTTACCGAAATGGGAAGCGAAAATTTTAGAAAACATGTTGGAAGATTGCTGGACATTGAATTTCCGGGCAATTAAATTACATCAAAACAATACAATGAATACCTATATTTGTAAAACGTCCACTAAATAATTTTCTTTAAAATGTCATATTGCAGTTATTTAAATAGTATGTCGGGTCCGAGAAAAGAACTTCATAAATCGTATCACGACAACCAGTACGGATTTCCGATACACAATGACGACGAATTATTTGCAAGGCTGATACTCGAAATAAACCAGGCTGGACTGAGCTGGGAAACCATCTTAAAAAAGCAGGATGCTTTCCGAGCAGCGTATGATAATTTCAGCATTAAAAAAGTCGCAGAATATCAGGAAAACGATAGGGAAAGATTGTTGAACGATCCCGGCATTATCAGGAATCGGCTAAAAATCAATGCCGCGATTGAGAACGCCAAAACCATACTAAAATTGCAGCAGGAATTTGGCTCGTTCGAAAAATGGCTGGACAGCCATCACCCAAAGTCATTAGCAGAATGGATGAAACTTTTTAAAAAGACATTCAAATTTACCGGTGGTGAAATTGTCAATGAATTTCTCATGAGTATCGGGTATCTTCCAGGCGCGCACAGCACCAATTGTGAAATCTACCATAAAACGCTGGAAGCAAAACCAGCCTGGAACAGAAAATAACGGAAATTATGAAAAAGCTGAAAACCTATACCTATACAAGTATCTCAAATGCAATGGATCAGTTAGGCCTTCCAAAGCCAAAACATCCTTTGATTGCGCTTGTAGACTATAAAGATATTGACATATCCGAACAGCCTAATACTGCATTTATTCTTAAGTTCTATAAAATATCATTCAAAAAGCATTTTGCCGGAGCTATAAAATACGGTCAGGGACATTATGATTTTGAGGAAGGCGGACTGTCCTTTACTGCACCCGATCAGATTGTTTATTCTTCAGATCAGGAAGCAGACTATAGTGGTTATACTTTAATTTTTCACCCTGAGTTTCTTAGAAATTATCCTTTGGCAAAAAATATTGCCAATTATGGATTCTTCTCCTATTCAGTTGCCGAAGCACTCTATCTTTCTGATAAGGAAAAGCAGATTATTTTTTCAATTTTTGAAAATATCATCCTGGAACTCGATAATAACATCGACCATTTCAGTCAGGATGTAATTATTTCCCAAATCGAATTGCTGCTGAATTACAGTAACCGATTTTACAATAGGCAGTTCATTACTCGAAAACCGATACACAACGATATGCTGTCTGAAGTTGAAGCGTTTCTATCTTCTTATTTTGATACTGATAAATCACTCATTGGAGGATTGCCGACGGTACAAGATGTAGCCGATCATGTAAAGGTTTCACCCCGCTACCTGAGTGACATGCTTCGCTTGCTTACCGGGCAGACTACCCAGCAGCACATTCATTCCCGGCTGATCGAAAAAGCAAAATCTATTCTGGCAAACAGTGACCTGAGTGTTGCAGAAATTGCCTATCAGCTGGGATTTGAGCATCCGCAGTCTTTTAATAAACTCTTCAAGCAAAAAACAAAAAACTCTCCCGTCGAGTTTAGAAAATCATTGAATTGACAGCAGCATAATCTACTCGTTTTAACAAAAGCCCACAAACTGTGGGCTTTTGTTGTTTTAAGATTTTAATGGAAAAATATCATTTTGCAAATATTTAAAACGTAATAAAGTATTTTTTGTTGAGATCCATCTTTGATATTCATAATAGAGGCTTTGTTATTCGTACAGCCCACGTCTTGGTTTCGTTGCAACTTTGCTTTATAGAAAATCAACATCTATTAAATCATATTAAAAATCATTAAAACTTAGAAATCATGAGTACAACAAAAACAATTTTAATTACCGGAGCAGGTTCCGGATTTGGAGAAGGGTCAGCATTTGGTTTAGCTAAATTAGGCCATAAAGTTATTGCGGGAGTACAAATCCTGCCGGAAGTTACTGCTCTTCGCAAAAAAGTTGCCGAAGCA
>NZ_JBHLYW010000017.1:0-3829 GCF_042431625.1 Flavobacterium procerum
GCCTTACAGCTACACGGTTCGCGATGCGAAAGGATGTACGGTTACAGGAAACGGAACTCTTTTAAGACTGAACCCACCGACTGATTTAGCTTTCAGCGCAGCAGCGGTTACTTGTACGGCTACTACGACTACGGTTACTTTAACAGCAACTAATGGAGTTGGAGCATTACAATATGAAACTATCGCACCTTCTCCTGTAATTATTGCTAAGCAAACATCTAACAGTTTTGCAGGTTTAGCTCCTGGAACTTATATGTTCAGAGTTACTGATGCAAACGGATGTTATTATACAGAATCATATACAATTAATCCGGTTACGCCAATTACAGTTACTGCTAATAAAACAAGCGATGTTCTTTGTAATGGTGGAAACACAGGATCTATCCGATTAAACGTTGCTGGTTTCGCTGCAACTTCTTCTTACAGCTACACTGTTAATGGTGGTACAGCTGTGACTGGTAATACAAGCGCAACAGTTAATATTACAAACTTAACTGCGGGTACGTATGCAATTGTTGTAACAGATGAAACAACAGGATGTACAGCAAATACTTCGATTACAATTAATGAACCAGCAACAGCTTTAGGGGCTACTTATGTGGCAGTAAATGCTAACTGTTTCATTGCAACATCTGAAGTTACTGTTACTGCAACTGGTGGTACACCTGTTTATAGATATTCATTTGTTCAGGATGGTGCTCCAGCTGGAACGTATTCAAACAATAACAAAGCAAACTTAGATCCAACAATTCCAAATTGGGATGTTTATATTTTAGATGCTAATAATTGTTCATTTAAATTAGATGTTACTATTACCAGAGATGCTGTACCTACAGTAACAGCTTCTGCAACTGGTCAATGTTTTGGCGTAGGAAGCTATGTTATTACAGCGACTCCAGGTACAGGTTTAGTTGCACCTTTAAGCTACAGTATTAATAATGGTGCCTCTTATCAGGCTGGTAATACTTTTACAATTACTACACCTGGAAGTTATACAGTAAGAATTAAAGACGGTAACGGATGTACAGCTGACAGTAATGTTGTGATAGTTAATAATGCTTTATCACTTGCGGCAGTGCTTGATAAAGATATTACGTGTTCTACTCCAACAGCTGCACAAGTTACTTTGACAACAGTTGGCGGAAGCGGACCTTATACTTATGCAAGTTCTGGAACAGGAACTTTCGCAGGAAATGTATTTACAACAAATACGGCAGGATCATATACATTTACTGTAACCGATTCTAGAGGTTGTACTGCTACATCTTCTGCTGTAATTATTACAGATCCTATTCTACCTGTAATTACAAGTGTAACACAAACGCAGTTTATTAATTGTTATGATGAAAAATCAGCAGCTATTTCTATAGTTTACGATGTTTCACAAGGACAAGCTCCGTTTTTAATAAATGTTAGAAATACAACTACAGGAACTAATTACGGTACTCAAACTTCTGGTTTAGCTGCAGGTAATTACACAATTACAGTTACTGATGCTAAAGGATGTATTGCTACTGAAACTATTCCAATTAACCAACCTACACAAATTGCAGTAAGACGTACAGTTACTCCGATTACATGTGTATCTGGTGGGGTTTCATTGGGATCTATTACAATTAATAGCGTAACAGGTGGAACAGCTAATTATACCTATCATGTAACTGGAGTAAATGGATATGACGAACAATTCACAAATCAGACTGGTACAACGGCTGTTTTCGAAGTTGTGGATTTTGGATTATATCAAATTATAGTTACAGATGCAAACGGATGTACTAATATAGAACAAGACGTGCTAGTAGCTTCGCCACCAGATGATTTGGATATTGTAGTGACACCTCCACCAGCTGACTGTTCAGCATTAGGTTCAGCAGAGGTGGCAATCAATACAACATCAGCAGGAAGTATTGTAGGTAATGGTCCATTCCACTTTGCAGTTTATACTGGTCCAGGAATGGTCTATACTTCTCCAACTACTTTCCCATGGTATGATGAGGACGTTTTAGGAGTTCCAGCAGGAACAAATCCAGGAAGTAAAAAAACAACGATACCAAACTTATTGCCAGGTGTTAAATATACTTTTATTGTACATGATGCCGGAACAGGTTGTTATTATTACGAAACTGCAGAATTACCAATTCCTACAAATTCTACGTTAACTATTGGTGCACTTTCTTCAAACAATATTACTTGTAGAGGTAATAATGACGGAAATGTGACTTTCAGAGTAGATAGCACGTATCCTTCTGCTACTCCAATAAGTTATGAGATTTTTAATTCTTTTACTATGGTTAGTACAGGAATTACTGGAACGGGATCAATTCCTGCAAATGGAAGTACAACATTTACAAACATTGGTGCATTGCCTTTTGGAAATTATGTTGTAGTGATTAGAGAAACTGCTGGTGCAACAAATGCTGGATGTAGTATTGCGACTGATTCATTTAATATTACACAATCTGCAATTGATTTGTCTATTACAGCTTCTGTTTCTAAAAATGCAAATTGTAATCCAAATTCTGGAGTAATTACTGCTGTCGGAAAAGACGGTACAGCTCCGTATACTTATTTATTATTGCCATCAACAGATCCTGCTCCAACGGCATCAACTATTGGTTGGGATTCTCCAAACACATTTAATAGAAATGCAGGAGACTATGTTGCTTACGTGAAGGATGCGTACGGTTGTATCAAATTTGCACCTATAACTTTAGACAGAGATGATGACCCAACGATTACTGCACCTGCTGCTATTTGTTATACAGGTTCTCCATTTACAATCACTATTAGTGGTTTAGCTGACCCTGCAATTGTCGGAGCAGCAACTTATAGTGTAAACGGAAGTACTTTCCAAACAAGTCCGACATTTACATTAAATGCTCCTGGTACATATACATTAGTAATTAGAGATGGTAACGGTTGTACAGCAACTACTACTTATGAAGTTAAGCCACAGTTATTCTTAGCTGCTGCACTTACTAAAGAGTTAGATTGTACTGCTACTCCAAATGCTACAATTACATTAACAGCAACAGGAGGTTATGATACAGCTTATACTTATGAATACTCTACAGATGGTGGAGGTTCATATACAACTATGGCTTCAAATGTACTTTCAACAAGTGCATTAGGAAATTATATTTTCAGAGTGAGCGATGCAAAATTACCTGCAGCATGTCAGGCTACAACAACGTTTACTTTAGACCCAATTCCAGCTACTGTATTTAATACAGTACAAACAGATGTTAGATGTAATGGTGGATCAGATGGTAGAATTACTGTGAATGTTACATCAGGAGTTGGTCCTTATGAATATCAATTAGATGGGGGAGTTTTCCAATCTTCTAATGTATTTACAGGATTAAGCGCAGGTACTTCATATATCATTACGGTAAGAGATGGTAAATCTTGTACATATGTAAGCTCACCAATTACGATAACACAACCTTCAGCTTTAACTGCGTCATCAGTTATCACAGCTCCATTGAATTGTGCTACAGGAAATCTTCCAACAAAAGCGATTGTAACGGTTACAGCTTCTAACGGAACTACGCCTTACTTATATAGTTTTGATGGTGGTACTACCTATACAAATGAAAATACATTTGAGACTTTTGCTGGAACAACATTTGATGTTTTAGTAAAAGATGGAAATGGATGTATATTTACATTAACTGACGGAGTTGATGTTCCATCATTAAACCCTCCGACAGATATGGATATTGCAGGAACGCCTATTTACTGTGCGCCAGCTGCAAGCACGACAAGTACGGTTACGATCAGCAACGTTCAGAACGGAGTTGGCGCGCTTCAGTACGAGATTCTGTCT
>NZ_JBHLYW010000018.1:0-715 GCF_042431625.1 Flavobacterium procerum
TGTATCTGTGGTTGTAGGAGTCGCAGGGTCAGTTACCGTTACGGTTACCAATAATCTTACTGAACTCTCACAGCCTGTTGCAGCATCTAATAATGAAGCATAATAAGTGCCGCTTGTCAAAGCAGTTGTTGCCGGAATTGCTGTTCCGCCTGTCGCTGCGCTGTACCAGACAACATTGGTCTCGTTGGTCTGGATGCTCGCAAATGTTGGTGCGTTTACCAGACAGAAATCCTGTGTTGTATCTGTAGTCGTTGGTGTTGCAGGATCAGTTACAGTTACGGTTACTAGCAATCGTACTGAACTCTCGCATCCTGTTCCAGCATCCAATAATGATGCGTAATAAGTGCCGCTCGTCAAGGCAGTCGTTGCCGGAATTGCTGTTCCGCCTGTCGCAACATTGTACCAGACAACATTGGTCTCGTTGGTCTGGATGCTCGCAAATGTAGGTGCATCTTCCTGACAGAAATCCTGTGTTGTATCTGTCGTAGTCGGAGTTGCAGGGTCTGTAACACTGACTGCAACCGCCAATCTTACTGAGCTTTCACAGCCTGTTCCTGCATCCAATAATGATGCGTAATAAGTGCCGCTCGTCAAAGCAGTCGTTGCCGGAATTGCTGTTCCGCCTGTAGATGCGCTGTACCAGACAACATTAGTCTCGTTGGTCTGGATGCTCGCAAATGTCGGTGCATCTTCCTGACAGAAATCCTGTGTTGTA
>NZ_JBHLYW010000019.1:0-110873 GCF_042431625.1 Flavobacterium procerum
GGTCCAAGTATTGGTATAGGTTCCAGAGTTGGTGCATCCCTCTGAAGCCATGAACTGTCCGCTTGTTTTTGTGATGTTGGAAACATCTGCATCGCATAAGTCGGAAGCAGTCGGAATCATAGCTTGCGCTGAAGCCAAACCGGAAGTGTCGCTGCATTCTAAAGTAACGTTTAGAGAATCAGACTGAGTTGTCCAAGTAGGTGCAGCGGTATCCTGAATTGTGATTACCTGTGTGAAAACCGTTGAGGTATTGTTACATACATCTTTAGCAGTCCAAGTGTTGGTATAAGTTCCTGAATTTGCGCAGGCTCCCACCACAAAAGCTCCGCTTGTTTTTGTGTAAGTCACTGTTCCCCCGCAGTTGTCCGTTGCAACTGGAGCCTGATTTTGAGATGCAGTTAATCCAGCCGTATCACTGCACTGAAGAGTGGCATTTAGCGCATTGGCAGAAGTCGTCCAAGTCGGTGCAGTAGTGTCTTGAATTGTAATTACCTGAGTGAAAATGTTCGAAGTGTTGTTGCAGACATCTTTAGCAGTCCAAGTGTTGGTATAAGTTCCAGAATTTGCACAGGCTCCCACCACAAAAGCTCCGCTTGTTTTTGTATAAGTCACTGTTCCCCCGCAGTTGTCCGTTGCAACTGGAGCCTGATTTTGAGCTGCAGTTAATCCAGCCGTATCACTGCACTGAAGAGTGGCATTTAGCGCATTAGCAGAAGTCGTCCAAGTCGGTGCAGCAGTATCCTGAATCGTAATCACCTGTGTGAAAACCGTTGAGGCATTATTGCATACATCTTTAGCAGTCCAAGTGTTGGTATAAGTTCCAGAATTTGCACAGGCTCCCACCGCAAAAGCTCCGCTTGTTTTTGTGTAAGTGATTGTTCCTCCGCAGTTGTCCGTTGCAACGGGAGCCTGATTTTGAGCTGCGGTTAATCCAGCCGTATCACTGCACTGAAGAGTGGCATTTAGCGCATTGGCAGAAGTCGTCCATGCAGGTGCAGTTGTGTCCTGAATCGTAATCACCTGTGTGAAAAACGTTGAGGTATTATTACATAAATCTTTAGCAGTCCAAGTGTTGGTATAAGTTCCTGAATTTGCGCAGGCTCCCACCGCAAAGGCACCGCTTGTTTTTGTATAAGTGATTGTTCCTCCGCAGTTGTCCGTTGCAGCCGGAGCCTGATTTTGAGCTGCAGTTAATCCAGCCGTATCACTGCACTGAAGAGTGGCATTTAGCGCATTGGCAGGAGTCGTCCAAGTCGGTGCAGTAGTGTCTTGAATTGTAATTACCTGAGTGAAAATGTTCGAAGTGTTGTTGCAGACATCTTTAGCAGTCCAAGTGTTGGTATAAGTTCCAGAATTTGCACAGGCTCCCACCGCAAAAGCTCCGCTTGTTTTTGTATAAGTCACTGTTCCGCCGCAGTTGTCCATTCCAACCGGAGCCTGATTTTGAGCTGCGGTTAATCCAGCCGTATCACTGCACTGAAGAGTGGCATTTAGCGCATTGGCAGAAGTCGTCCATGCAGGTGCAGTTGTGTCCTGAATCGTGATTACTTGAGTGAAAACCGTTGCGGTATTATTACATAAATCTTTAGCAGTCCAAGTGTTGGTATAAGTTCCTGAATTTGCGCAGGCTCCCACCGTAAAAGCTCCGCTTGTTTTTGTGTAAGTGATTGTTCCTCCGCAGTTGTCCGTTGCAGCCGGAGCCTGATTTTGAGCTGCAGTTAATCCAGCCGTATCACTGCACTGAAGAGTGGCATTTAGCGCATTGGCAGAAGTCGTCCATGCAGGAGCAGTAGTGTCCTGAATCGTAATCACCTGTGTGAAAACCGTTGAGGTATTATTACATACATCTTTAGCAGTCCAAGTGTTGGTATAAGTTCCTGAATTTGCGCAGGCTCCCACCGCAAAAGCTCCGCTTGTTTTTGTGTAAGTGATTGTTCCTCCGCAGTTGTCCGTTGCAGCCGGAGCCTGATTTTGAGCTGCAGTTAATCCAGCCGTATCACTGCACTGAAGAGTGGCATTTAGCGCATTGGCAGAAGTCGTCCAAGCAGGAGCAGTAGTGTCCTGAATCGTAATCACCTGTGTGAAAACCGTTGAGGTATTATTACATACATCTTTAGCAGTCCAAGTGTTGGTATAAGTTCCTGAATTGGCGCAGGCTCCCACCACAAAAGCGCCGCTTGTTTTTGTGTAAGTGATTGTTCCGCCACAGTTGTCCGTTGCAGCCGGAGCCTGATTTTGAGCTGCGGTTAATCCAGCCGTATCACTGCACTGAAGAGTGGCATTTAGCGCATTGGCAGAAGTTGTCCAAGTAGGAGCACTTGTGTCTTGGATTGTAATAGTTTGAATAGCGGTAACACTTCCACAACCTGTCGTAACTTTAAAAGTACGAGTAACTACGGTTGGACAAGTTCCTGTTGGCGCATCAGAATAAGATATTGTGTAACTTCCAATCGAACCACTGTTTGATAACGAACCTCCTGCAGCATTTAATTGTGCAAGAGTTATATTGCTACCGGCGGTACTATATGGAAGTCCAGTGATTGCCGCTGTACTACATCCTGAAATACTGGCATTTGTCGGTGAGGTAAGCGCTGCGGCTGGGCTGATTGAAACAGTAGAGTCTGCTGAAGTTAATTCGCAGTTTGTAACGCCATTTTTTACTTTTACTTTATAAACGCCACTAGCTGTTGCCACAAGTGTAGAAGAAGTTTGTCCGGATAATACGTTATTGTCTTTATACCAAACATAAGTTGGTGAAGTTGCATTTGTAGAAGCTGTCAAAGTAGTAGAACCACATGCTGTGAGAGTTCCTGTTATAACAGGGGCGCATGGAACGAAATAACTCGGGCTGCTGATGGCTTTTGAATCATTGGTACAAGAAGAATTTTGATAATTCAAAGTCGATGAGCTCACAGTCTGATTTCCGCAGGCAGTTCCTGTAGGAGTGAGCTGATAACTTAAAGTAATTGTTTCAGAATTTAAAAAATCTGTATTCCATGTAATTACTTGTCCAGATAGAGAAGCAGTTCCTTTATTTGTTGTAATTGCCCCTACAGTGAAGCCAGAAATAACGGTCTCTTTTGTAATAAGGTTTTGGGCGACCCATGAAATCTGGGTAGCAATCTGATTGTAAATTGATGTCAGATTAGCACCGCTTTGTGTAATGTAAGCAGCGCTTCCCTGAATATTGTCTAAAGTATATTTGGCAATATTCTGATTACTGTTGTTAGTGTTTATATTGCCGCTGATACCTCCAAAAAGGCCAACAGAAAAAACCTGATTATTATATACAATACTAGATTTTGTAGTGGTTTTGGCATTTGTTGCTGCATTTATAGCATCAGTAACGCATTGTGATGTTTTGCTAACATTACAACTTGTATTTCCATTAGTGCCCGTAACGTTGGCGACTCCATCAGTCAGTAAAATTATAGCTCTTGCAGTGCTGCAGTCAAATCTACCGTTAGTTTCCAATTCTGTTTCGGATCTTACAATCCCCGCATAAATATTTGTAGAATTAGTAGCCTGCAAAGCATTAATCTGATTGGTTATTTGTGTTACACCAGCAGCATCCAAATAAGTTAAGCCTATTTTTAGACTGGCAGTAGTACTATAGGCAACAATTGCAATTCTGTTTTGCGGATTGGCCTTTGCCTGATTAAGAAATGCTAATGCCGCATCTTTGGCATAATCCATAGAGGTTTTAAAATCGCCTGATATGGTGTTTCCCATACTTCCAGATATATCAATAGCTAGAACTACGTCAGAATTTCGTGTAATTGGGTTAGCACCTGTAATGTCAACTTTTACATCTACAACACCACAATTGCTCGCATTTGCTGTAACAGTTTTGTTTGTAGTTATCGTTTGTGCTAAACTTATGGACGAGATTAGAAGAAATAATATAACAAATCGTATCTTTTTAATATCTCTTAAAATACTGTTTAAAAAAAGTAATTGTTTTTCCATTTTAAATCATTTTAGTGAATGATTGATTTGATGTAGCCCTTTAATCATTAACAGGATTAATGACGTAAGTATGTAAAACAGTATCAACAGCATAGCTGCTACAGTTTTTTGAAGTGGCAGTAATCTTGTTGCAAGACCATTTTTGTGTAGAAGTACCAGCGGGAACTGTGATGTGGATATAAAAATTTACAGATTCACCAGCGCTTAAGTTTATTTCGCTTAGAGAATTTCTTTCGGAGTTAACAAAATCAGTATTAATGGTGACATTTGTAGCGCTAGAACTACCGTCTGTATTTACACAGGAAGAGTTAATGTTTTTTGAACTTAACACAAAAGTGTCCGCAGAAGAGCTCTTGTTTGTTAAGATAAGAGAATAATATGTTCCATCCAGAGGCGTACTCCTTATATTTCCATTGTTTTCAACATTCAAAGAAGCACTGCACGAACCCGATTGTGCTACTGAAATTGCAGTAATTAAAAGAAAGAGGAAAGTCAATAATTTTTTCTTAAAAAGATTCTTTGAAGAAAAAATGAACTTACAATTATTAACAAATTTCACTGCTTTTTTAAGATTAGTTGTAGTTCTCATAATTTAGGATTTTTGTTAGTGGTATTTCTTAAATTTTAACATAATCAAAGTTATATTAGAGTTTTTTTAATATTTTTCTTTTATCTGTAACTAACCAAAAAACTCGTTGAAATGTTATTTTTTTATAAAAAATTGACTCAAAAAAGCTTTTTTATAACTCAAAAAAATATACTTTTTCAACCAAATTTTCTTCTTATTAATAAAATTTAATTTGCTTAATTTTTATTTAATATATTGAAAATCAGTATATTGTGATTTGTTTTTATAAAAGTTAGATTATCGATTAAATGCTAATTTTTATAGACGTAATACGTAAAAATGGATTTTTATTTTGTAGAATTCTTCAAATGTTAATATTTTGAGAATTCTTTATTCTTGTTAAAATTTGCAGTAATTGTTAACAGAAATAAAAAAAGAGTAGGTATTAAAATAACTTTTGTAAATTAGAAACTTAATAAAATGTGAGCCTCATTTTTGAGGTTTTAAACCTTCTGCTTATGAAAAATTTAATTTTGATACGTCACGCGAAATCGAGCTGGGAAGCGCCTTTAAAAGATTTTGATAGACCATTAATGAAAAGAGGGATTCTGGACGCACACGAAGTGTCTTTGCATATTTCGAAATTTCTCCCTAAAACTTACATAATCTGGAGCAGCACTGCGGCAAGAGCATCTGAAACTGCTTTGATATTTGCTCAAAACATTTCTTATCCTATAGAAAGTATTGTTTACAGGGACGATCTTTATACTTTTGATGAAAGACAACTCGAAAAGGTTATTAAATCATGTGATAATAGTTTAGAAAGCGTTATTCTTTTCGGACATAACGAGGCTATTACAAATTTTGTTAATAAATTTGGAGATGTTTTTATCGATAGTGTACCAACTTCTGGCTTTGTATCGTTGCAATTTGATTCAGACAGTTGGGAATCAATCAATAAAGGCAAAACCAATAAAACTATATTCCCCAAAGACTTAAAATAAATACAGTGTACGAACAGAAATATATCGATAGAGAAAAAAGCTGGTTAGCGTTTAATGCAAGAGTACTTCAGGAAGCGGCAGATAATACCGTTCCTCTTTTAGACCGATTGCGTTTTGTTGGAATTTTTTCAAACAATTTAGATGAGTTTTTTAGAGTTCGATATGCGGCTATTCGCAGATTAAGCCTTTCTGGAATTTCTGGAGAAAAGTATTTAGGAGGTATTTCAGCTCATCAATTAATTAAAGATATTACCGAAATCGTGATTCAACAACAGTCTGAAAGTTTGCGTATTTTGGGAAATATAGAATCTGAACTAGAATCTGAAAATATCTTCATTATAAATGAAACTCAGATTACGCCAAAACAAGAATGTTTCCTAAAGGATTTTTACATGCAAAAGTTAAGTCCTGAATTGGTAACTATTATCTTGAACGATTTGGCTGTTTTCCCTATTTTAAAGGATACTTTGGGGTATTTAGCCGTTCGTTTGGAGCTTGCTAATGATGAAGTACGTTATGCCTTAATCGAAATTCCAAAAAACATCAACCGATTCGTAGTTCTTCCGTCTGATGATGAGAAACAATATGTTATTCTTATTGATGATGTGATACGCTATAAGCTGAAAAGCATCTTCAACATATTTGATTTTAAAACGGTTTCGGCGCACATGATTAAAATTACCCGTGACGCACAATTGGATATAGACAGCGATTTGAGTAAAAGTATGCTCGAAAAAATTGCTTCGTCTGTAAAAGATCGTCGAATCGGAGAGCCTGTTCGGTTTATTTATGATAGCCAAATTGAAGAAGACACACTGCATTTTTTCTTGGATAAAATGAAAATTGTTGAAACCGATAGTATCATTCCGGGCGGAAGATATCATAACCGACGCGATTACATGAGTTTCCCAAATCTCGGACGTTACGATTTATTGTACAAGCCAAATGAACCGCTGCCGGTTCCGGGATTAAGTCTAGATGGAAGTATTTTGGAGAAAATCTCTAAAAAAGATTATCTCGTACACGCTCCGTACCAGTCATTTTCATATTTGACAAAATTTTTGCGTGAAGCAGCTTTGGATCCAAAAGTAACGAGCATCAAAATTACGTTGTATCGTCTGGCAAAGAATTCACAGGTCATCAGTTCGTTAATCAATGCAGCTAAAAATGGCAAAAGAGTAGTGGTGCAGATTGAGCTTCAGGCGCGTTTTGATGAAGCTTCGAATATTTCATACGCTGAACAAATGCAGACAGAGGGCATCGAATTGATTTTTGGAATAAAAGGCCTTAAAGTGCACAGTAAAATATGTATTATTGAAAGGCTTGAAGACGGAAAAAATCGTCGTTACGGATTTATCTCAACCGGAAATTTCAACGAATCGACCGCCAAGATTTATACAGATGTAACGCTTCTTACTTGCCATCAAGGAATTTTAAAAGATACATCCAAAATATTTGAGTTTTTTGATATCAATTATAGAGTTCACAGATACAAACATTTAATCGTATCGCCTCATTATACAAGAACAAAATTTATCAAATTAATTGATCGTGAAATTCTGCATGCGTTAGCTGGAAGAAAAACACATATCAAATTAAAAATGAACAGTTTGTCAGATTTTAAAATGATTGAT
The DNA here is from genome assembly GCF_042431625.1 of Flavobacterium procerum. NCBI lineage: Bacteria > Pseudomonadati > Bacteroidota > Flavobacteriia > Flavobacteriales > Flavobacteriaceae > Flavobacterium > Flavobacterium procerum. The sequence goes on from NZ_JBHLYW010000019.1 coordinate 7,176, forward strand.
AAACTATATGAAGCAAGTAATGCGGGAGTAAAAATCCAGCTTCAGGTTAGAGGAATCTGTTCGTTGATTCCCGGAATTCCAGGTATGAGTGAAAATATCGAAGCAATAAGCATTGTAGATAATTATCTGGAACATTCCCGTGTTTATATTTTTGGAAATGCAGGATTAACAGAAGTTTATATTTCTTCTGCTGATTTTATGACCAGAAATCTAGACGGAAGAGTAGAAGTAACATGTCCGATTTATGATTTGGAGATAAAAAAAGAACTGATTGATAATTTTAACATTGCTTGGAAAGGAAATGTTAAAGTAAGATATCATTCTTATAAATTAGATAATAAATACAAGCCTAGAAATCACCACGCACCTTTTAGAGCACAGCTTGAAACTTACAAATATTACGAAAGAAAAATTCAGCTGCTCGAAGAAGTTGCAGAGCGTGCAAATTTAAAAACAGTAAAATAAATCATAAGTGAGCATGATTACGATTAAAAAATATGCAGCAATAGATATTGGTTCAAATGCCATGAGGCTTCTGATATCGAATGTTGTAGAACAGCCGGGCAAGGAACCACAGTTTAATAAAAGTTCCCTTGTTCGTGTTCCGATTCGTTTGGGACAGGATGCTTTTACGGTAGGAGAAATTTCAGCAGAAAATATAGAAAGAATGGTTGATGCCATGAAAGCATTCAACCTTTTAATGAAAGTTCATAAAGTAGAACGCTATATGGCATTTGCTACTTCGGCGATGCGTGAGGCATATAATGCCAAAGAAGTTGTGGCTTTAATTAAGAAAAAAGCCGATATAAAAATCGAAATAATCGATGGCAAAAAAGAAGCAGCTATTATTGCTTCCACAGATTTGCATCACTTGCTGAAAACTGACGAAACCTATCTTTTTGTAGATGTTGGAGGGGGAAGTACAGAATTTACACTATTCTCTGACGGAAAAATGATTACCTCAAGATCGTTTAAAGCAGGAACTGTTCGTTTGCTTAACAATATGGTGCATGATGTGGTTTGGGATGAAATTGAAAAATGGATAAAAACCAATACCAAAGATTTTGACGAAGTTACGTTGATTGGTTCTGGAGGAAATATTAACAAATTGTTTAAAATGTCGGGTAAACAGCAAGAAAAACCGCTTTCGTACATTTACATCAATTCCCAATATGCATTCTTGAACTCATTGACTTACGAGCAAAGAATAGCCGAATTGGGACTGAATTCTGACCGTGCCGACGTTATCATTCACGCGACACGCATTTATTTGAACGCAATGAAATGGAGTGGTGCACGTCAAATCTATGTTCCAAAAATCGGACTCTCTGATGGTATCGTAAAAGCTATGTATTACGGTAAGATTTGATTTTACAGTCACGAATTACACGAATATGAACGAAATATTTGTTTTAATTACGAGAAAAAATTAGTGCAAATTCATGTAATTCGTGGCGAAAAAAAATACAATAATAATGAAATCTGTTTTCCAGTCCATTCAGAATTTTTCTGCAAATGAATTAAGTCTTTTAGATGATTTGATTACGTTTCGCACTTTGAAAAAAGGAGAATTGCTGCTGACTGAAAATCAGGTTTGCAACGAAATTGTTTTTATTGAAAAAGGAATTCTGCGTTCCTTTTTCGTTAATCATAAAGGTGATGAAATTACTAATTGTTTTGCCTTTGAAAATGAATTTATGGCATCTTTCGCCAGTTTTATTACAGAAGAAAAAGCCGAAGAGAATATTCAGGCTCTAGCCGAAACTCAATTGCAAATTCTCGACAGAAAAGGACTGGAAAAACTCTATCAATCTGGTTTTAATTGGCAGGAAACAGGAAGAAAATTAACCGAATTAGAATTTGTTAACCTGCATAAAAGAATGGTTTCGTTTCAGAAATTATCTGGTGCGCAGCGTTATGAAGAACTGTACAAAAATCATCAAAAATACCTTCAGCTAATTCCGTTGCAGTATTTAGCCTCTTACTTAGGAATCACACCAAGACATTTAAGCCGAATCAGAAAAGCAGTTTTGTAATTTTTGTTTCTCGCAGATTCAGCAGATTGAGCTGATTTATAAAAATTAAAGAATTTCGAGAGATGGGTTAAAAAATAATCTGCCGAATCTGCAAGATCTGCGGGAGAATAAATCAATGTTTTTTTTGACATTTGTCCAGTAAAATAAAAGCTGTAAAAAGTATTTTTGAAAAAACATGAATATGAAAAAAATACTGATTATAAACGGACATTCCAACGCAGAAAGCTTCAATTTCGGACTTGCAGAATCTTATAAAAACGGTGCCATAGCTTCTGGCGCGCAAGTTGAAACAATCACAATTGCAGATTTAAACTTTAATCCCAACTTAAAATTCGGCTATCAAAAACGAACAGAATTAGAACCAGACTTATTAGAATCTTGGGAAAAAATAAAAAGAGCCAATCATTTAGTTTGGATTCATCCTGTGTGGTGGGGAGGATTGCCGGCAATTACAAAAGGATTTATCGATAGATTGTTTTTGCCAGGAATGGCTTTTCAATACCGAGAAAATTCAGTTTGGTGGGATAAACTGCTGAAAGGGAAATCAGCTCATATTATCACTACTTTAGATCAGCCAGGTTGGTATTACAGATTGTTTTTTGGAAGACCAAGCGTCAATCAGCTGAAAAAATCTACTTTAGAATTCTGTGGAGTAAAACCTGTAAAAGTAACTTATATCGGAATTGTTAAAAATTCGACGGAAAATCAAAGAAAAAAATGGCTCGAAAAAGTCTATAATTTCGGAATGCAGAATAAATAATCTCGTTTTTTGTTATCGCTCAATTCGAGGTCAATTCAAAAAAATTAATCCTTTAATTCTAATCCAAATGTTGAGCGCAAAAGTTCGATGTTTGGATTTATTTCTAAGAAACGGTTGTAACGATCCTGATTATTGTAACTTCTTTTGGTTTCTGCTTTTTCGTTTACAATTACTTCAATCGTAATGTCGTGGTTATGCAAATGTCCTTTTAAATGCCCTAACAAACCATTCATCTGACTTTCGAACTCAAGTTTAGAGCCTTCATTTGGCAATTCATAAGTTATTGTTGTTCCGTCCAGAACAGGGTCGTTTATGAGTAAGATAGATTCCATAATCTTAAACCCTTTTTGGCCAAGACGTTCGGCATATTTATTCCAATGAAGACGCATATCGGTTTCGTTAAACTCCTCTGTAGGTAAAACAGAAGAAGGCTTAACATACGTTTTACTGCTTTCAAGCATTTCTTTTTTCTTGCGTATGCTTGCAAGAGAAAAAGCTGAAACTCTTGGCGTATTGTCTGAGTTTTGAACCGCAGGCTCTACGTTCTGAGTTGTATTTGGTTTGATTTCGGTTTTCGCGTTCTCAGTATTGCTTTGTTCTGCAGTAACCTTGTTTTCTGCAGCTGGAATTTGCGTTTCTGAATTAGGATTTTGGGTTTCCGAACTCTGATTTTGAGGTTTTAAATTTGGAACTTCGGTAATAGAAAAACTTCCATTTTTATAATAAGTCGGCGGAATTATGAATTGCTCAGCTTTTTTTTTTCTCCATCAAAGCTGATAGAGGCCAATTGCATCAAGCATAATTCAACCAAAAGGCGTTGATTCTGACTCAGTTTGTACTTTAAGTCGCAGTCGTTTGCAATATCAATTCCTTTTAATAAAAATTCCTGAGAGCATTTTTGCGATTGAACAGCGTACATTTGCTGTGCCTGTTCTCCAACTTCCAACAATGCAATTGTAGAAGGAGTTTTGCTCACTAATAAATCTCTAAAATGAGAAGCAAGACCAGCAATAAAATGGTGTCCGTCAAAACCTTTTGCAAGAATATCATTGTAAGCAATTAAAAGTTCCGGAATTTTATTTTCTAGAATTAAATCTGTTACAGAAATATAAGTTTCGTAATCTAATACGTTAAGGTTTTCAGTTACAGCCTGACGAGTCAGATTAGTTCCGCAATATGAAACTACACGGTCAAAAATAGACAAAGCATCACGCATGGCGCCGTCTGCTTTCTGAGCAATAATGTGCAACGCATCATCTTCAAAATTGATTCCTTGACTTTCTGCAACATCAGCCAAATGTTCTTTGGCATCTTTTACAGTAATTCTTTTGAAATCAAAAATCTGACAGCGTGATAAAATCGTTGGAAGAATTTTGTGTTTTTCTGTTGTCGCTAAAATAAAAATAGCGTGTTTTGGCGGTTCTTCTAATGTTTTCAGGAAAGCATTAAAAGCGGCCGAAGACAACATATGGACCTCGTCAATGATATATACTTTGTATTGTCCCGTTTGTGGCGGAATTCGAACCTGATCAATAAGGCTACGAATATCATCAACCGAGTTGTTGGAAGCAGCATCTAGCTCAAAAACGTTAAATGCGAAATCTTCGGTAGGATCATCATATCCGGGCTGATTTATTTTTCGAGCCAAAATACGCGCGCAAGTAGTTTTACCAACTCCACGTGGTCCTGTGAATAAAAGAGCAGAAGCCAAGTGATTGGTTTCAATGGCATTCAATAAAGTATTGGTAATGGCTTTCTGTCCCACAACATCTTTAAATGTCTGTGGACGATACTTACGAGCCGATACTACAAATTGTTCCATATTCTTTTTATTCGATAGCAAATATATGACTTTTGTTTCGTTGTTTAAAACCGATTTTAGTTATTTGGAGAAATTCTTTTTCTTTAAAACAATAAAGATTAAACTTAGAAATAATACGATGTTGACAATCAAAGAAATGATGATATATCTGCTGTATGTTACAAGTTTTGTCTCGGTTTTTTCTTTATCAGAAATTTCTTTTTGAGATTTTTTATATATTCTTAATTTCTCTATTTGATAAATCCAATCTTGTAAATTTCGATTTTCAAATTTGAGATCCCAAGCATAAAAAGACAATGTTCTTATTTGATCATCTATCTTTTGAGATATTTTGATTTCTGGCGGAGAAGGCATGGAATCTGTTCCATAAGGCTTAAATCCAGTACTTGGAGAACAGCCACTCACTTCGATAGTTTTATCGTTATTAAAATCGGCATAAACAATCCAAAGTTGTTTTATAGATGGAGTTACAGAACAGTTACCCGAATATTTTTGCGTAATGAAGCGAGAATTGTAATTTCCTTTAAAGAGTTCTATGATTCTAAAAGTATAGATTCTCTTTATTGAATCTACTTTTATAACTTCTCCGTAAAATGCAATTTCATACTTTAATCCTATTTCTACCATGTTTTCTCGGTCAATTGGCTTGCATTCACAAGAAAAACAATTGTTGCAAATGAAAATAAATGAGATAATAAAGATATATTTCAAATTCATAAAGTTGGTTTTAAGGACAATAGTAATCTAAATATATTTATTTTTTTTCATTTGTGAATTTAATTTTTTGTAGTATAAAATGTATTATTTTTAGTCCGAAAAAAAAATGATTTAGTAAGCTAAAATAGTAATTTGATAATTTTATGAACGCAAAACAAATAGTAAGATTTAGTAATATTATAGGAATTATATCTATTCTTTTATTAGTTTATTGGGTTTTCACTTTTATTTTAATTCAGGTTTTCGGATTAAAAGTATTTAGAGAAAACATTACAGAATCGTTTTATTTGAGTGTTTTCGGGATTCTGGCTTTAATGGCTGGTTCATTGATTGTAAACATCATGTTTAATTTAACCCGTATCGCAGAAAAGCATAATCTCGACGCAGATAATCTTAAAACGAGCAAATGGAAATTTTTAACTTTAGGTTTGATTTTTCCGTTGATTGCTATTATCCTATTTGGTGGAGATTATTTAACAACAAGCAGAAAGGAAAAATTATTAATAAAATCAGCCGAATCTATCATAGCTGCAAACAAAGCTAATAGTGATAAATTGGCGAATTATAGTTTCTCTGAAAAGTATATTGTTCAAACGGCAGATATTTTAGAAATCTTATCAGGTACAGATAAAAATTTTCCAAATGTAACAGTTATCGTAAAAGATTCAATTAAAAATGCTCCTGTTTATTTGGGGTTTAATGATTATTACGAAGGAAGTTTAACAGATACCATACAACCTCAAAAAAGAAGATTTCTTTATAAAACCACTAAAGAAGAAAGAGATTATTTAGAAAATGTTTTTGAGAAAGGAAATGATGAATTAAGATACACTTCTTATAATGGTGATTACGAATTGTTTTATCCGTATAAGAATAATGGCAAAAAAATTATCTTTTATTTTTCCGAACAGGAACGTTATGGGAAACTTGGAAGGTAATATTTTTTAAATTGAATATCAATTACTTATATGGAATTTTATGCAACAATACGACTACCAAAACAACATCTTGATTCTAAAAGTTAGAAAATCTCCAATTTTAGTTAGAACAATAATGTTTTTATTCACTTTCTTGCTTTTTGCATTACCTATTGGCGGTGCAATTACTGGAATTTTAAGCGGGCGCGGTTTTCATATTAGTTACTTTATTGCAATTAGTGTTTTTTCGCTTTTAGGATTTTTTTTTCTCCGAATTTCTTTATGGAATACTTATGGACAAGAAACCATTCAGATTTTTGAGAATAAAGTTATTTATGAAGCCAATTATGGCTGGTTTAAAGATGGAAGAAAAGAAACTCCAATTACAGATGCGAAATACTATTACAACCGAGCTGGTTACGAAGAAGATAATGAAGGTGTTCTGGTTATAGCTTCTGGAGATGCTCAAATCGAATCTGTGGTAAAAATGCCAATTTCTCAATTAGAAGAATTATTAAAGTTTTTGTAATAAGTTAAATCCATTTTGTATGAAAAATTATTTACTGCCGTTTTTCTTAATTTTCTCTTTTAATTTTTATGCTCAGACGGCTCAAGATACATTAGACATTAAAAAAGCGGCACTGGCATATATAGAAGCACAGCACAATCCAAATCCAAAATTAATGGAAAGCGCATTGCATCCTAGAATGGTAAAAAGATCCGTTTTTAGAAATAAGATTGCTCAGAAAGATTTTGTCTCAGAATTTTTTGCTGAAAATATGATCATTCTGGCTGAAACCTATAACATTAAAGGGGATAAATTTCCTAAAAATCCCAGAAAAGAACTCAAACTATTGGATGTTTCTGAAAAAACGGCTTCAGTAAAACTAATTGCAGATGCATGGATCGATTATATGCATATTGTTAAAATAAACGGCGAATGGAAAATTATAAATGTTCTGTGGCAGTATAATGATGTGTTGCAGCATGAATAAATCATTAAAATAAAAAAAAAGTAAGAATAATATGTAATATTTTGTTTTTTTGTGCGTTTTAGTACTATTAAAAAAAACAATTTATGAAATTCAAATCTATTTTATTGGGAATGGCACTTGCAGTTGCGCTGACTGCTTGTAAGCCTAAAGATGCTGACATCGAAAAAGAGATTATTACAAAAATTTCTAGTATGCCGGATGTTGGAGTATCTGTAAAAGATGGTGTGGCAACTATTTCGGGTATTTGTAAAGATGAAGCCTTAAGACAAAATGCAGAAAACACCGTAAAAGGTGTTAAAGGAGTGAAATCGGTGATAAATAACTGCGTAATTCCCGTTCAGGAACCAGTAGCAACTCCGATTGAAATTAACCCAGATACTGCTTTAAACACTTCTATAAATGAAGTTGTTAAATCTTACAAGGGAGTAAATGCTTCTGTTAAAGATGGTGTTGTTACACTTACGGGAGAAATTAAAAGAAACCAGTTGGGATCTTTAATTAAAAGCGTTCAGGAGTTAAAACCTAAAAAAGTCGAAAATAAGTTAACGATTAAATAAGTGTTATGAGTTTAAAAGATAAATACAAAGAGTTAACCGATTTAGCCACAAATTTAGGAATATCCAATTTGGAAGTAAGAGAACAGGATAATGTCTTGTATATCGACGGACTTGCTAAATCTGCAAATGATAAAGAACAACTTTGGGATTCGTACGGAAAAATTGATACCGATTTTAAAGCTGCTGATGTCGTAATGAATATTGAAGTGGTTGAAAAAGAAACAACAGAATATACGGTTGTTAGCGGTGATTCACTTTCAAAAATTGGTAAAGTTTATAATGTTTCTTGGCAAGCAATTTTTGAGGCCAATAAAGACATCATAAAAAATCCTGATTTAATTCAACCAGGTTGGAAATTAAAAATTCCAAAAGGGTAAAATAATAGGTTTTTGAAAAAGTCTGTCATAAAAATGGCAGGCTTTTTTGTTTCTTAGCAGCTAGACAGATAACAACTTTTCTCAATTCATTTTACAAACTATGAATTTAATTCGACCTAACTTTTTAAAAATCACCAATCAGTTTTCAGCTCAAGATTTTGAGAAACTGAAAATTTTTATTTTGAAAAAAGGCAATCGAAAAACGTTCCGAAACTTCGACAATAACAATCCGTATTATGATTTTGGAACATTTGAAGCATATTTGGGCGCAGATGTTGGGCAACAGAATATTTATAATGATGAAAAGCTCTCAGACTTTAATGAAATGACTTTGAGAGATGAAAATCTGTATTATAAAATTGTAATCGTGAGAAAAGGTGATATTCAGTCTTCAAAAAAAGGAATTTTAGATGGAATGACCGAAAACGAGGTTTTCTACACCGGCGTTTATCAAGAGGATTTAAGTCATATTCCAGCCTTGTTGTTAGAATATTTGGAGCGACTTAAAACCGAAATCCAATAGAAATGATACTTTTTATTTCATAATTCCGAGAAATGTACTTCCAAATTTCTACTGGAAACCTTATAAAACCATATTGGCATCATGTAATCTTTTGATGGTTAATTGATTTAATTTTAGATTGTTAATTATTAAAAAATAGTATTATGAAAATGAGATCAATTTTATTGAGCATGAGTCTTGCGATTTCGCTTGTTGCCTGCAGTCCCAAAGACGCAGATATTCAGAAAGAAATTAACGAAAAATTAGCCGATATACCAGAAGTTCAGGTTACTGTACACGAAGGCGTTGCCACTATAACCGGAACTTGCGAAGACGAAGCTTTTAAAAAGAATATAGAGCGTAGCGTTAGAAGAACAAAAGGTGTAAAATCGGTTGTAAATACCTGTGAACTTGCCAAAGCCAATCAAGAACCTGCAGCAGCGGCTGTTGTTATCAATCCTGATACTGAATTAGACAAATCGGTACATAAAGTTGTAGATGCTTATGATGGAGTCAGCGCAACGGTTGTGGGTGGCGTGGTAACACTTTCGGGTGAAATTAAAAGAGACAAGCTACAATCGTTAATGCAGAGTCTGCAAGAATTGCATCCTCAAAAAGTTGATAACAAATTAATTGTAAAATAGGATGTTATGAGTTTACAGGATAAATATAAAAAGGTGACAGATCTGGCTTCTCAATTAGGGGCAACAAATTTAGAAGTTCGGGAACAAGATAATGTATTGTATATCGATGGAATAGTAAAATCGGCAGAAGACAAAGAAAAACTTTGGAATGCTTATGGAGCCATTGATCCCGATTACAGATCTGCAGATGTTGTAATGAATATTAAAGTTGCAGAAAGTCATTCAAAAGAATATATAGTAAAAAGTGGTGATTCGCTTTCGAAAATAGGAAAAGAATTCGGTGTTTCCTGGCAGACCATTTTTGAAGCCAACAAAGATGTTATTTCAAACCCCGACTTAATTCAGCCAGGCTGGAAATTGAAGATACCAACAACAGTATTGTAGTTTTACTGTTTTAAAAGCCCTCTTTATGATGGGCTTTTTTTGTAGAATAAAAATTATAAATAGTTTAAGAGTATAAGTTACCAATTTTTGGTAATATTGTAATGCTAAAAATAAATGTAATGGGAAGAAATACTTCAATATCACTTGGATCTCATTTTGAAAATTTCATTGAAAATAGTCTTTCAGATGGCAGGTATAAAAACGCTAGTGAAGTTGTGAGAGCGGGATTACGTCTTTTGGAAGAAGAAGAAAGTAAATTGCAAATTTTGAGACAAGAAATTCAGTCAGGATTGCAAAGCGGACGTGCAGAAAATTTTGATTCTAAAAAACATCTTGAAAGTATAAAAGCAAAGAGAAAAAATGGCTAAATATCATTTGACAAAAAAAGCAGTCGAAGATTTAACCGATATTTGGAATTATACTTTTGATGAATGGTCAGAAAAACAAGCAGATAAATATTACTTTTTGCTTTTAGATTCCTGTCAGGAAATAGCCAAAAATCCTAATATTGGAAAGAAATATGAAAATGTTTCCGAAAAACTATTGGGTTATAAATCTAATGAGCATATTCTTTTTTATCAAATTATTTCAGAAGATGAAATTGAAATAATTAGAATTCTTCACGGAAGAATGGATTTAAAAAGCAAGTTTTGATTTTATCATTTCGACGAAAATGCAATTGATATTTTCGTCGAAATGATAGAAATAGTATGAACTATCTTCCCTTAATGCTTAATTGAAATAAAAATTGTGCTGTTTCCTGATCTGAATCGGCAGAAAAACCAGCGACATAAACCCCTTTTTTGCCATTGACTGACTTAATTCCGTAAACAACTGCCTCATCCGCTGGGTCAGATTCCCCTTCGTATCGATACACATGAACAATTTCAAATTTCTCAGGATTTTTTTTAATCAGGTCAGCATTTCGATTAAAATCACATGTAAATCCTTTTTCATTCAATTGATCTAAAGCCTTTGAAACAGTTGCGTAGTGATACATTCTTTTCATGATAACTGAATTTAAAAATTATAGAATTTTAAAGATAACCAATTTAAAATTAAAAAGTTAGAATATAAGAGGCAAAAACTGAAATTTAAAACCAATATAGTTAAGTTATAAAATTGTATTTTTGCCGCGCAGACCGCCTTATCGTCGTTCCGATTTATCGGAAGGGAGGAAAGTCCGGACACCACAGAGAAGCATAGCGGGTAACGCCCGTCGGCTCCGATTTTATCGGAGTTAGGACAAGTGCAGCAGAAAGTATGTACAGGTAATGCTGTAGTGAAACCAGGTAAACTCTATGCGGTGAAATACCAAGTATATCGGCATTCAAGGGCTTCTCGTCCGTTGCCGAAGGGTAGGTAGATTGAGTCCCGAAGCAATTCGGGATCTAGATAAATGATAAGGCTCCGATTTATCGGGGACAGAATCCGGCTTATAGGTCTGCATTTTTTATATATTTGTGAAAGTATCTAACTCATTTTCATGAATTCAACCACCCCAAATGCTTCTTCCCATTCTAAGAAAAGCATTTTTCACCACATCGTTACCAATCTTACTTTTTGGGTTTTGATTGCAATTGTGGCAGGAGTTTTACTCGGTCATTTTTCTCCTGAAAAAGGAATGAAAATGAAGATTGTAGGCGAAACTTTTGTTGATATTATCAAACTTTTTATTGGTCCGATTATTTTCTTGACTATTGTTTTGGGTATTTCCGGAATGGGAAATCTTAAAAAAGTAGGCAGAATAGGTGTAAAAGCATTGACCTATTTTGAAATCGTTTCGACTGTAGCGCTAGCAATTGGTGTTGCGATTGCGTATGTTTTTCAACCCGGAAAAATAGATAAATCAAGATTGACCTTGCAGGATGCGAGTCAGTACACAAGCCGTTCAACAGAAAACTTTTCGTGGCTGGAGTTTTTCTTATCCAATTTTACGCTTCAGGTGTTATTGGCAGCGATTGTCTGCGGTATTGGTTTGAATTTTTATCAGAAAAGAGAACAAACCATTTTGGTTTTAGAGCGTTTTTCTAATGTAGTTTTTGCAGGGCTAAAATATGTAATGTATCTCGCACCCATTGGCGCTTTTGGCGGAATGGCATATACAATTGGCAAATTTGGACTGGCGACTTTGATTCCGCTCGGAAAATTGATGCTTTGTGTGTATGCAACAATGGCGCTATTTGTGTTTTTGATTTTGGGAAGTATTCTAAAATATTACAAAATAAGCATTCTTTCTATTTTAAAATATATCAAAGAAGAACTTTTGCTCGTTCTCGGAACTTCATCTTCTGAAGCCGCTTTGCCAAGTATTATGGTAAAGTTGGAAAGAATGGGGTGCAGTAAATCGGTTGTGGGTTTGGTGATTCCGACCGGATATTCTTTTAATCTTGACGGAACTTCAATTTATCTTTCGATGTCTGTTATATTTTTAGCCCAATTGTATGATGTACATTTGAGTTTCTTCGAAATTCTTACCGTTATCGGCATTCTAATGATTACTTCAAAAGGTGCTGCAGGCGTTACTGGAAGCGGATTTATCGTCTTAGCTTCTACTTTGACAGCGCTTCATAAAATACCTGTAGAAGGTCTGGCTTTTTTATTGGGCGTAGATAAATTTATGAGTGAAGCCAGAGCAATTACCAATCTAATAGGAAATACAGTCGCAACCATCATAATCTCAAAAACAGAAAGAGATTTTACAACGTTAGATTTGAGTAATTCTGAGTCAGAATGATTTTGCCACAAAGTCACTAAGGCACAAAGTTTTTTAAGTGTTTTTTTTGACACAAATAAGTTTAAAAACTTTGTGCCTTAGCGCCTTCGCAGCAATAAAAACTAAGATTCATCTTTTGTAGTTCGAACCAAACTGATTCCTGACATAAAAAAGACAATTCCTAATATTCCGTAAATAATAAGTGATTTGATGTCTCTGGTTTCTCCAGATGTGCCGGCAAAAATAACGGCAGTATAGATAAGGCCGACGATTCCGAGAATCGTCAATAAGCCTCCAAAAAAGCGTTTTAGATTCATGACCTTTGGTTTTAAATTTATTCAAATATATAATCGATTTGTTTTTAATGTATTATAGAATTGATTTATAAAATTATATCATTTGCATTTGAGATTTTTTGAAAGAATTTTTACAGAAATACGGTAAATATTGTTAAAATGCTATTTTTGCTGCGAACAAATCAATCTTAGGAATGCGAAAAATTGTTGTACTTTTTGTTGTTTTATTTACTTCGTTTAATGCTAACGCTCAAGAATTGCGTCCGTTTGTCGGATTGGGAGGTTTTGTACATTTATATTCTTTTGAAAAAGATTTGCAATCGTCTCCGGCAGCAAGTCTTTCCGCTGGTGCAGAATACAAACTTTTTGGTTTTCTGCTTCCAGAAGTTGAAGCCAATTATATGTTTGGGAAATTTAAAAACAGACTCGAGTCTAATACACCGGTAAATTCAGATAAAACTTTTTCTACTGTAAGCTTTAGTTTTGCGCCCAAATTTGCAATTAATGGTTATGGCGAAAGCGCTTATATACAGATCTTTCCGAAATACATTTATTCGATAATTAATGCTAATGAATCCATTTCTACTACGGGGCAATTTGGGTCGAAGATAACAGAAAGAAGCGCATCAGTTTCACAACATAATTTAGGGCTAGGTGTAGGAGTTGTAATTAATTTTGATACCTGGTATTCAAATGCATTGGCAATCAATTTGTCATACAATTCGATAAGAGTTTCTAATGCTTTTGATCAATTAAATCCAGGGTCTGAACCCACTAATAATGCTGGCGTTTACGGAATAGAGCTTAAATATTACTTTGGAGTTAAAAGACTTAAATAAAAATTATTTTTTTTCGATTCTAAATTCTAAACCAATATTTCGGGTGGTTTCGATACTGATTTTTGGATCTGAATTAAAATATTTTCTAAGCCTGCTGATAAAAACATCCATGCTTCTTCCTGAGAAATAATCGTCTTTTTTCCATACAGACATGAGAATCTGATCTTTTTTTAATAATTGATTATGATTGAGATACAAATACTCAATAAGAGCAGCTTCTTTCTCTGTAAGTTGTTGCGTATGGTTTCTATGATGGAGAGTCAAACGTTCATTATCAAAAATATACGAACCTATTTCGATGATATTGTTTCCGTTTAAGCTTCTTTTTTGCTCAATTCTCTTCAAGATATTCTGAAGCCTTAAAATCAATTCGTCGGCTTCAAAGGGTTTTATGATATAATCGTCGGCGCCTAATTTCAGTCCAATGATTTTGTCTTCTTTTAGTTTTCTAGCCGTAAGAAAAACAAACGGAATTTCAGGATTGATTTTGATGACTTTTTCGGCCAGTGAAAATCCGTCCAGTTTTGGCATCATTACATCAAAAACACAAATATCAAAAGTTTGGTCTTTAAAAAAATCTAGTGCTTTTTCTCCGTTTTCTGCCCAGATTACTTCATACTGATGCAGTTCTAAATATTGTTTTAGAATGGCAGCAAAATCAGAATCGTCTTCGGCTAGTAGTAATCTTTTCAAAATTTTCTAATTAAACTTTTAATACGATGGTAAATGCGGCACCTTTTCCTAAATCGCTGATTACAGCAATAGAACCTTGATGTGCTTTAATGATTTGATTGACATAATACAATCCTAAACCAAGTCCTTTGGTGTTGTGAAGGTTGCCTTGTTCTACTCGATAAAATTTTCCAAAAAGCAAAGCCTGTTTGTTTTTTGCAATCCCGATTCCATTATCTTCAATGCTTACAGAAAACTGATTCTGCAGTAATCTGGTTTTAATTGTAATGGTGTCAGAACCATATTTTACAGCGTTTTCCAATACATTTAAAAACGCTGTAGTGAGATGAAACTGATCTAATACCAAAGAGGTATCTTGAGAATCAAAATCGGTCTTAATCGAAATATTGGGATAAGCCACTTTAAAATCTTCAACAATCTGCGATAAAAAAGTTGCAGCATTGACTTTTTCCTTATTCAGTTCAATCTGGTTTTCGGCAAGAGAATTTGCCATAACCTGATCGATTAAGTTCTGTAAGCGACTGTTTTGACGCGAAATAGTCTTGACAACCGAGTTGAAACTTTCTTCGTTTTCACGAATGTCTTTTCGCTCTAAAATTTTCGTAGAAATACCTAAAGTTGTCAAAGGCGTTTTAAGTTCGTGCGTAATATTGTTGATGAAATCAGTCTTGACTTCGTTTACTTTTTTTTGTTTGATTAACGCTTTAATAGCAATTACAAAAAGACTTATTAATGTTAGAATAGAGAATAAAGAAAGAATGAGGATAAAAGTCATTCGCCTTAAAATAATCATTTCCCAATCGACAACAGAAACATACATCGAATCTTCTGTCAATAATTGATATTCTTCATTTTCAAAGGTTCCATTAGTGGTTCCAACATAATTCCGAACCAGAAAAGCGTGATTTAAAGAAGCTAGATTTCCGTATAATTTATTTTGAATAAAAGGTTCCTCAGAGAAAATGGTATCGGCTTTTTTTTCGTTTTTATACAATATAAATTTGTTTAAAACGATAGCAAAATCGATTTTGAAATTGGGTAAATCTCTTTCGAATTTTCGTTGAATTTGCTTCGTTAAAGCGCTCTGATAGTCATTTCTTAAAACACCGATTTTAATATCCAGTTTAGAGTTTTTTCCTTTGATGTAATTCTCAGAAAGGCTCTTGTAAAGCGCTTCTTTTTTCGCTACTAATGTTGAATCAATATCGCTGTAATTATTTGTGATTTTGCCAATTTCATTCTTAATCTGCGTATGAAACTGTGCTACTTTATATTCATAAGCAGTTTTTACCAAATAACATTGTACTGTCATCAACACAATTAGTGCGATTACAGAAAATGAGATTAATAAATTGATTCTTTGTTTCATTTTTGTTTCAAATTGCAACTGATAGTTAACTCTGATTGAGTTTATAAAAAATATATCCAAATTTTTCTCCCCCAGATTTAGCAGATATTTTATCTCCTAAATCAGCTAAATCTGCGAGAGATTAAAAAAAAGCTTTGTCAAAAATAATGTTTTTAGAGCATAAATAGCCCGTTAACTCCGCATTAACCTCCCATTAACCTTCGCACTTGGTTTTTCAAAGCATTTTTGCAACGTCATAAACCAAAATGCTATAAAATGAAGATTCATCTGCTGTTAAAAATTTTAATTATTATTTACGCGTTTTTATTTTCCTTGATCGGAAATGCACAGAACGAAACACCGAAAGACAGTATTTCAAATAAGCTGCAGGAAGTTGTCGTTACTCAGAATAAAAAAACGTTTACCAATAGCAACGGAAATATAAAAATCGATGTTGCCAATTCTGTTTACAGCGCAATTCCGAATCCGTTAGATTTGCTGGCAAAACTTCCTTTGGTGCAGATAAGTGCGGATCGTGAAAAGATCTCATTAGTCGGAAAAGGAACTCCGTTGCTTTATATCGACAATCAAAAAGCAGAAATGAACGATTTGAACGCTTTATCTGTTGCCGACATCAAAACGATAGAAATCATTCAGAATCCGTCTTCAAAATATGAAGCATCTGGACGAGCTGTTATTTTGATTACGAGAAAGTTGAGCAAAAAAGACAGTTTTAAAACCGAAATATCCGAAACAGCTTCTTTCAAAAAAAATTACAATAATTTTTTGGGTTTTAATTCGAATTTTAAAAAAGGTAAAATAGAATGGAAAGCCAATTTCAATTATAATCAAAGAAATCCTTGGGAAAATCACGGTATTTCTTATCAGATTCCACAAGCTGAAATTGTTTCTGATTACGATGTAACGGCAGTTTCTAATGTCAAAGATTACATTTTTGGCGGAGGATTATTTTATAAAATCAATGAAGAAGATTATTTCTCTGTCAATGTAAATGGTAAGATGCGTAACGATACTTTCGATATCAATACTTTTACTTTTAATAAAAATCAAAACGAAGAGAATAATGTTTATACATTCAGTGACAATTCAAATTCAAAGAATTTTATTAATTCATTTGTCAATTATTCAAAGAAAATAAAAGCTATCGATACAAAGTTGTTTGCGGGTTTTCAGTATTCCAATTTCAATCAGCATTTGTGGAGTTTGGTTCAAAATGATTTCAATGAAACAGAATTAAAACTATCGCAAAATCGTGACCAAAAGTTTAATGTTGATGTTTTTTCAGGCAGGATAGATTTGGAGAAAAAGCTTAATAGCGAAATAAACTGGGAATACGGAGGATTGTTTTCGCAGGCGATTTCTAAATCGGATGCGACTATTTTTAATTATGATGAAAATGAAAATGAATTGATGCAGTATCATTTTAAAGAAAAAAATACGGCTGCTTATACACAGCTTTCAGGAAAGATAAAAAAGTTTGGTTTCTCTGCCGGATTACGAGTAGAAAACACAGATGTAATGGGCATATTTAAGTCTGATGCGGTGCCGGTTCTCAATCGAAATTATACAAATTTTTTTCCGAAAGCTCAGTTTACATTTCCAATTGACAGCATCAAAAATGTGAGTTTGAATTATGCCAAATATATTTCACGGCCAAATTATTCTTCGCTGAGCAAAATTTCAACTTATATAAATCCCTATTTTTTGTACGGAAACAGCATAAATTTAGGACCAGCTTTTGTAAACGAAGTCTCTGGTACTTTTCAGTATCATGATAAAACAGTAAAACTGAGTTATTATCAAGTTAAAAATCCGATGTATTCTAGTTTTATCTTTAACGAAGAGACAAATGTTTTAACCATTTCTGAAGTTAATTTTAATCGCGAAACCGGAATTAGTCTTGATTTTGAATTGCCTTTCAAATATAAATTCTGGACAACAACAAACTCGTTGGTGTTTTTTATGGAAAAAGTAGAAGACAAGGCAGCTGTTTTTGTGACTTCAAAACCGTATGTATATTACTATTCCAACAACGAATTTGATTTGAAAAAAGGATATCGATTTGTACTGGGCTGGTGGGGAGCCACCAAGCAATACAAAGGAATTTACGAGCACGGAGCAAACTTTATCATGGATATGTCTTTGGCCAAGACATTCAAAAACTGGAATTGTACTTTGAGTTTTAATGATGTTTTTAGAAGTACAATTTATAAAGAACAATTGATGATAAACGACGTCGGTTCTAAATCAAAGTATTTGGTCGACGCGCGAGAAATTTCAATTGCTGTCCGTTATTCTTTTGGAAAAATAAAGGATAGCGAATTTAAAGAAAAGAGCGTCAATGAAAATGAAAACAGAATCAGATAAGATTTAAATTCCAAAATAAAAATCCCAAATTCCAATTTTGGAATTTGAGATTTTAAAAATTTGAAAGTTTAAAAATTGATGTAGACTAACCTTCGTCTTCGTCAATATCTTTTTTCGAAATATCGTGTGGTAATTCTTCGTCGTCATCGGTTGAATTTAGTTCGAAGAAACTAAAAAAAGAACCTCCGTAACTTTTCTGAAAAGAAAAATTACTCATATGTTCGAGTTTCGTGTATTTTGAATGTTCGATAATCATCATGCCGTCGTCTTCCAATAATTCTCTTTCAAAAACAGTCAGAACGATTTTCTCAAAAGTGGCTTGATCCAGTCCGTACGGAGGATCGGCAAAAATAATATCGTAAGTAGTTTTGCAGTTTTCTAGAAATTTAAAAACATCGCTTTTGGTTGCAGCAATATCAAAATCAAATTCAGACGATACCTGTTTGATAAATTTTACACATCCAAAATCACCGTCAACGCAGGTAATTGGAGCGCTTCCGCGAGATGCAAATTCATAGCTTATATTTCCGGTTCCCGAAAACAAATCCAAGACCTTTAGGCTGTCAAAACTAAAATGGTTGTTCAAAACATTAAACAATGCTTCTTTGCTCATATCAGTCGTTGGTCTAACAGGCAGGTTTTTTGGCGGAAAAATGCGTCGCCCTTTGTATTTTCCTGAAATAATTCTCATGATTGAAATAAGATATAATGTTTTTGATTTTGCGCAGTTGTAAAACTGTTTCTTTCCTGCAATGCACTGACATCCATAAAAGAAATATGACGGACATATTTGTAAGCGATTGCATAAAATGGGTCTTTTTCGGTAATGGTTCCCAATAATTCAAGCTGAAAACTCTCTGGATTCAGGCTCAATTGTTCTGCTGTAAACAAAATATAATAAATGAAATCTTCGGGATTATTGTATTCAAAAGAATTAAATAACAACAACTTTTGATTCTGGACTACTATAATTTCAAAATTTCCAGGATTGAAATTGATAACCATTTTTTTGTCGTCGTTATTTCGGGAATTGTCTAGTATTTTTTCGACCAAAATACTATTGGCATGTTTATAATCAAAAGAACCTACGTTGTCAATCAGAAAATTATTTATGTTGACATACGGAATATAAACCGAATTCATCTGGTAATTTGGAATGTAATCAAAAGTAAAAAAGTCTGTTTCGAATACTTTGGTAGTATATTGCAGATAACTTCCAAGATAATTTTCGTCAAATAAGGCAGTAGGCACAAAAGACGAAAGGTTATTGCTGTGTACAACCATTACTTCGTCGTAAGTTTCTTTTAATTCGGGATGACTTTTAAATGCTTGAGCATACAAATCTTCTATTTTCACTGCTTTATTTGAAGTGTCAAACTGAATTTCTCTAAAAGTCGTAATGATATTATTTAAAGTATCAAAACAGCAGAATGAAAATCCTGTCAGTGAAACCTGAATAGAAAGCTTTTTGTAATTTTTTGAAGTAATGTTAGTATTGTGTAATGACATAGTTGATTTACAATTCGTTACCTGTTTTAAGTCAAGAAAGAATTTTAGGCGTCACAAACTTACAAATTAAAAAGGAACAATTATAATTGCAATTTCAAAAAACAATTTTACTATAAAGTTAGGAAGGCGTTACATTAGCATTATTTTTTTTGAAACCTATAAGTTGTTTAAGCACATAAGTAAAAATAATAATCTTGAATTTGCTTGCATCACTTATATGGTTTAAAATTGTCATTGCCATTTAAAAAAGCGAACTTTGCGTTTCAAATTTCCTTTATGAATTCAGCACACTTTTACGGTATTTTACAGAAAAGATTTCCTTTTGCCCCAACGCTTAAACAGGATATCTTTTTTCAAAAAATCGCCATTTTTTTGACCGAACCACAAAACGACACCATTTTCGTTTTAAAAGGATATGCCGGAACAGGAAAGACTACGGTTATTTCGACGATTGTAAATAATTTGGGCGAAATCAATAAAAAATATGTATTACTGGCGCCAACGGGACGCGCAGCTAAAGTAATTTCTAATTATTCTAATAATCCAGCTTTTACGATTCATAAAAAAATATATTTCCCTAAAAAATCATCGGGTGGAGGAGTCGCTTTTACAAAACAGGTCAACAAACATAAAAACACCATTTTTATCGTCGATGAAGCTTCGATGATTTCAGACAGTACATTAGACAGCGGTTCGCTTTTAGACGATTTGATTAATTATGTCTATTCGGGGCAGAATTGCAAAATGATTCTTTTGGGAGATACAGCTCAGCTTCCGCCAGTTAATTTAGATGTTAGTCCAGCTTTGGATATTGACACTTTGGGTTTTCATTACAGTAAAGAAATTGAGCATATCGAACTCGACGAAGTAATGCGTCAGGAAGAAAGTTCCGGAATTTTATACAATGCAACAGAACTGCGTGAATTGCTGAAAGAAAGCTTTTTGACGGAATTTAGATTTAACGTCAAAAAATTTAAGGATATAGTTCGCTTAACAGACGGTTATGATATTCAGGATGCAATCAATATGGCGTATAGCAATTATAGTATTGAAGATACGGCTTTTATTGTGCGTTCCAACAAAAGAGCCAATCAGTATAACGAACAGATTCGAAGCCGAATTTTATTTAAAGAAAGCGAACTCTCCGTTGGTGATTTTTTGATGGTGGTAAAGAATAATTATTTCTGGCTCAAAGAAACCGATGAAGCTGGATTTATTGCCAACGGTGATATTATTGAAGTTCTAGAGCTTTTCGGAATCAGAGAATTATATGGCTACACATTTGCGAAAGTAAAAATCAGAATGGTCGATTATCCAGAGCAGAAGCCTTTTGAAACGGTTCTGATTTTGGACACACTAAAGAGCGAATCACCTTCTTTAACGTATGAAGAATCAAATCGTTTGTATGAAGAAGTTATGAAGGATTATGAAGACGAACCAACTAAATACAAGAGATTCCAAAAAGTAAAAGAGAACGAATATTTTAACGGATTACAGGTTAAATTTTCATATGCCATTACGTGTCATAAGTCACAGGGAGGACAATGGAATACGGTTTTTATAGAACAACCGTATTTGCCAGACGGAATTGACCGTGACTACATTAGATGGCTTTATACGGCAATGACACGAGCCAAAAATAAGCTATATTTGATAGGCTTTAAAGACGAGAGTTTTGAGGAATGATTTTTTAGCCACAGATTAAAATGATTTCCACAGACTTTAAATTTTAAAAAAAAGCTTTTTTAGAAAATCTTTTTAATCCTTTTAATCTGTGGCAGGAAAAACACTTTTGCAATGACAACATTAAACGACTTACATTCGATTTCATCAACGTTTTCGAATACCGATAAAATGCCAGTTCTGTTTTTAGGACATGGCAGCCCAATGAATGCCATAGAAGAAAATCAGTTTGTGAATGGTTTTCGAAACTTGGCAAAAACACTGCCGCAACCGAACGCTATTTTATGTGTTTCGGCGCATTGGTTTACAAACGGAACAAAAGTAACGGCAATGGAAATGCCCAGAACAATTCATGATTTTGGTGGTTTTCCGCAAGCACTTTTTGATGTGCAGTATCCGGCAAAAGGCAGTCCGGAATTAGCCGTTGAAACGCAAAAAATACTAGAGCCGGCTATGGTCGAATTAGACGAACATTGGGGACTGGACCACGGAGCTTGGAGCGTGATAAAACATTTGTATCCAAACGCTGATGTTCCGGTAATTCAGTTGAGTATTGATTATACAAAATCAGGTCAGTATCATTTTGAATTGGCTCAAAAACTGCAAGCACTTCGTTACAAAGGAGTTTTGATTATCGGAAGCGGAAACATTGTACACAATCTGCGAATGGTCGATTTTAGAAATTTTGATAAAGACAATTACGGTTATGATTGGGCAATAGAAGCAAGAGAAACTGTAAATAATCATTTACTGAATGATGATTTTCATCCTTTGATTAATTTTGAAAAATTGAACAAAGCGGTTCAATTGGCAGTTCCTACACCCGAACATTATCTACCATTGTTATATACTTTGGGTTTAAAAGATAAGACGGATGAAATTGAACTTTTTAATGATAAATTATTAGCAGGTTCTTTGAGTATGACTTCAGTAAAAATAATGTAATTAAAAATAAGATATTTTAAATGAAAATAATAGCGGTAATTCCGGCGAGATACGCTTCAACACGATTTCCTGCAAAATTGATGCAGGATTTGGGGGGCAAAACAATAATTTTAAGAACTTATGAAGCGGCAGTTTCGACAAAACTCTTCGATGATGTTTTTGTAGTAACCGATTCTGATTTGATTTTTGATGAAATAGTTTCTAATGGCGGAAAAGCAATTATGAGCATCAAAGAACACGAATCCGGCAGTGATCGAATTGCCGAAGCTGTTGCCGACCTTGATGTTGATATTGTGGTAAATGTACAAGGAGACGAACCTTTTACAGAAGCTGGACCATTAGAGCAGGTTTTGTCAGTTTTTAAGAATGATCCCGAAAAGAAAATTGATTTGGCTTCACTTATGCGAGAGATTACAAGCGAGGAAGAAATCAATAATCCGAATAATGTAAAAGTTGTGGTGAATCAATCGCAGTTTGCATTGTATTTTTCACGTTCTGTAATTCCGTATCCAAGAGAGAAAAATGTTGGAGTAAGGTATTTTCAGCACATCGGAATTTATGCTTTTAGAAAACAAGCTTTGTTGGATTTTTACAGTCTTCCGATGAAATCTCTAGAAGCTTCTGAAAAGTTAGAGCAATTACGTTATTTAGAGTTCGGAAAAAGCATCAAAATGGTCGAAACAAAGCATGTCGGAATCGGAATTGATACGGCACAAGATTTGGAAAAGGCTAGGGCTATGTTGAAGGATCTTTGATTCGTAATATAGGACTCGGCTGAAGTGGATTCGCTTTCGCGAAAGCGCGGATTAAAACGGATTTTTTATTTTAGTATTACGATTAAACTCATTATTTGTCATTTCGACCGAAGGGAGAAATCGCACTAGTAACTCCATACAGGATGTCGACAATCTTTGTAGAATTTCGAGTGTGATTTCTCGTTCCTCGAAATGACAAACTTTATGTGTAAAAATAAAAAAAGCTCCAATTTGGAGCTTTTTTTATATCTAAAAACATTCTAAATCTTAATATAAACTTGGATATTTAGAAGGATTAACCTCATTCATCATATTGTGAACTTTTTCAAAAATATCTTCTGCAGAAGGTTTTGAGAAATAATCGCCATCAGTTCCGTATGCTGGTCTGTGTGCTTTTGCAGCAAGCGTCTGCGGTTTGCTGTCAAGATATTTGTAAGCATCTTGCTCTTCCAGAATTTGCTGTAAAATAAATGCAGAAGCACCACCTGGAACATCTTCGTCAATTACCAACAGGCGATTTGTTTTAGCGATACTTTTGACGATATCTTTATTTACATCAAATGGAAGTAAAGATTGAATATCGATAATTTCGCAGTCAATTCCTAATTCAGAGAGTTCATTTGCAGCTTGTTGCACCAGTCTCAATGTTGATCCGTAAGAAACCAATGTAATATCAGTACCTTCTCTCATAGTTTCAACAACTCCAATTGGAGTTTTAAATTCACCAAAATTCAAAGGCGTTTTTTCTTTTAAACGATAGCCATTTAAACATTCGATAACCAAAGCAGGTTCGTCGCATTCTAAAAGTGTATTATAGAATCCTGCTGCCTGAGTCATGTCTCTCGGAACCAAAACATGGATTCCTCGAATCGCATTGATAATCATTCCCATTGGAGAACCCGAATGCCAGATTCCTTCCAAACGGTGACCACGCGTTCTGATGATTAACGGTGCTTTCTGTTTCCCGACAGTTCTATATTGTAATGTAGCCAAATCATCGCTCATGATTTGAATCGCATACAATAAATAATCTAAGTATTGAATTTCTGCAATAGGACGTAAACCTCTCAATGCCATTCCGATTCCTTGGCCGATAATGGTCGCTTCGCGTATTCCGACATCGGCAACACGAAGTTCTCCGTATTTTTCCTGCATTCCTTCCAGACCTTGATTAACGTCTCCAATGTTTCCAACATCTTCACCGAAAATTAAAGTTTCTGGATATTTTGCAAATAAAGCATCAAAGTTATCGCGAAGAATCATTCTTCCGTCTAAATCCGGTTTTGCATTTTCTGCATATTTCGGAAGTACTTTTTGTACTGAAAACACATTTTGAGCCGACTCAGAATGCTGGTTACTGCTGAATTTCTCCTGAGTTTCATTCAAAAATCGGGTAATCCAGTTTGATAAAAGCGTTCTGCTGTTCGGAACTTCTATAAAACGAAGTATTTTTCGAGCGTAAACTAAAAGTTCCTTTTTTAAAGGTGCTTTAATAGCATTTAGTTCCGCAATTAATTTTTTAATTCTTTCTTTATGGTTGATGCTCGCTTCGGCAATCTGCTCCAATAGCGTCAGAAGATTTTTTTGATCTTCGATAATTGGATTAATAAAATCGTTCCAAGCCTCTTTTTTAGCTTCAAGAACTTCTTTTTTCAATTGGAAATCAAGTTCCGACAATTCTTCCGGAGAAGCAATATTAATGGCAATCATCCACAATCTCATTTGTCTGATACAGTCAAATTCTCGTTCCCAAGCAAGTCTTTCGCTGCTTTTGTAACGTTCGTGAGATCCAGATGTAGAGTGTCCTTGAGGTTGCGTCAATTCGTTTACGTGAATTAAAACCGGAACGTGTTCTTCGCGCGCAATAGCTCCAGCTCTTTCATAAGTAGAAACTAGTTCGGCATAATCCCAGCCTTTTACTCGTAAGATATCGTAACCTTTAGAATCTTCATCGCGCTGATATCCTTTTAGGATTTCAGAAATATTTTCTTTAGTGGTCTGATGTTTAGCATGAACAGAAATTCCGTACTCATCATCCCAAACACTCATAACCATCGGAACTTGTAAAACTCCGGCAGCATTTATGGTTTCAAAAAACAAACCTTCCGATGTACTTGCATTTCCTATAGTTCCCCAAGCTACTTCGTCTCCATTAACAGAAAATTTATCTTTAATGGTGATTCCGTCAACATTTCTATAAATTTTGGAAGCCTGCGCCAATCCCAATAATCTTGGCATCTGACCAGCAGTAGGTGATATATCTGAACTTGAGTTTTTCTGTTTTGTTAGATCTTTCCAAGAACCGTCTTCGTTTAAGCTGTGCGTTACAAAATGTCCGCCCATCTGTCTTCCTGCAGACATTGGATCAAATTCTAAATCAGTATGACCATAAAGACCTGCAAAAAATTGTTTGGCATTCAGTTCTCCAATCGCCATCATAAATGTTTGGTCACGATAGTATCCAGAACGGAAATCCCCATTTTTAAAAGCTTTGGCCATTGCCAGCTGCGGTACTTCTTTTCCGTCGCCAAAAATTCCGAATTTAGCCTTTCCTGTCAATACTTCTTTACGACCTAAAAGACTACATTCACGGCTTATTACAGCTATTCGATAGTCATTCAGAACCTCAGTTCTGAAATCTTCAAAGGTTAATGTAGTATTGCTTTTTTCTGTTATCATAATAATGTAGGGGTCATGTTGAGACTGCGAAATTACTTAAAAACAATCAATAATCATAATTCTTTAAACTAAATATAATTTAATTATTTCTATTTAAAATGAAAAAACTACCTGTTTTATTTATGTTATATCTAACTTTTTTCTTGTTTTTATGATAATTGTTTAATGTTTTGATTAAAATTTATTCAATTAAAACCATTTTCGGGTAAAAAGAGTAAGTAATGTTTTTGGGGCAAAAGTTATCACAAATCTTACTTTTTCGGTGTATTTATTTTGTGAGATTTCCCATCCATTATTAGAATAAACCGGAAAATAGAGTTCAAAATAATCAGGAACCAGGTTTAGGCGAATTCCGCTATCATAAGCAAAATCAGCTTTTAAGTGCTTGTTTTTCAGGAAACCGACGTCTCCGTAAACTTCTACCCAATTCCACAAAGCATAACTTGCATTCAAGGTTGTCATCCATTGATTGGCATATCTCGGAGCAATTTCAGATTTAAAACCTCCTTCGGCAATTACATACTGCTGACTGAATAAGCCACTGCTTTCTGATCTTCCGAGCAGATTATAATCAAATAAATAATCTGTAGGGCGATCTAAGCCAAAACTAAAATAATCTGAATTGGTTTTGTTGGATAAAAAAGTCCCAACATAAAAGCGAAGGTTTAATTTTCTATTATTTTCAAACAATCTTCGATATTCTATTTCTCCAGATACTTTGCTAAATTGACTCGAAAACTGTACATCTGTCATCAGATTAAAATGATCGACCAATTCTGTTTTGGTATTCATATAACGGACATTAAAAACGGAATAATTTGGTTTTGAATTGTCTGTTATGTAAGCACTTTCTTCGCGATTTACAATTACTTGGCGAATCAAAAAGAGCTGTTTTCTATTGTCTCTGAAATTTTCCTCGCGAATACGAAACTGAACCATCGGATTCAGTCGCAGATAAGTTGCATCGGGTGCATAATGATAGTAATTCTGGCTGAACGAATAGCGTACATTATACAAGGTGCTGTTTCTGTAATATTGGCTCCACGAAAAAGCAGATGAACCTGATAAAGTTGCCGCTTTTAGCGAATAAGCCGGATTAATATCAAAATTAAAAGGCTTGTCTAATATCGTTTTATTGTGCAGTCTTATTCCTGGCGTAAATCCATCGTAATAATTGTAAGTAAGCGTCGGGATGTATAAAATCTGATTGTAAAAAGGGTCTTCTAAATCTTTAGCAAAATTAAATTTTATCGGACGATTTGTAACGACGAGACTTTTCAATGATTTCCAGTTATTTCTTTGGTTGAACTCTGGAACTTCGTTGTCGTAATTCAGTACGATTTTGTCAGCATTTTTTCGGTCAAAATGATAAACGGTATCTGCTTTTTCAGGTTCAATCCATTCCTTAAAAACGACTTTGTTCTTTTTAAGTCCGTAAACAGGAATAGGAGCATAGATTCCGGTTTTGTTTTTAATCGAAAATGAAACACTGTCTTTAGTTCTCGAAACATCTGAAAATTTGTAATCAATAATATCGCGTGAGTCAATAATAGTCTTAAAAAACCAATCAATATTTTTTGTGCTGTTTTTGGTTAGAATTGTTTCAAAATCGGATCGGTTTGTCTGCTCATACTTGTTAAGAAGAAAAAACTGCTGCACACTTTTAGGTACAATATCGTGATTTAGATAATCATCCAGATAACTAAGACTTAGACCAGCTCGGTATTTGCTCGCGATTTGTTCGTTAAATTTTATTAGCGTGTTTTTTGGATCTCCCAACGGCTGATCTAGATTTTTTCGAGCCATCAGCATGTAATAATAACTGTATTGTTCGTTAAATGTCAGACTGGTAATGTGATAGCTTTTAAAAAGTTTCATGTTCGAAAGCCTTCCGAGCATTTTTTGATTTGGATGATGTTCCTGAATATATTCCATCATTGCATAAATCTGGATTCCGTCATAAATCCAATTGTCTTTTCGCGGATCCAGTTTTAGGCTGTTTTTAAGATAGGTGCTTAGATACGTTTTTAAGAATGTGATTTCGAAAACAAAATCATCTGAGAACGGACTTATAAACGAAGGCAACTGATTTAGGCCATAAAATGGATTTCGATCATAATCTGTTTGCGAAACCATAATTTTTTCATGTGGATATTTCCCAATAAGATTTTCAGCAAAAGAAACCACACGACTAATGATTATTGCCTTTTGGAATTCATCAGTTTTTTTGTTTTTTAAGTCTGTCAGGATTTCGATAGATCCAGTGTCGTAACTTCTAAAATTATTCTGTTTTTCAATAAAAAGACTAAAATCCGTTCTGCTTTTTCCTGAAAAAGAATAAATGCTATAATCTGGATTGGTCAGATTTTTTGAAATCGAATTCAGATCGGTTGTGATAGAATATTGATTCGGAATTTTAATCTCAATATCGTAGTCGCTACTAGCATTTGCAATATCATCGAGATTAAAATTGTTGTTTTTTACAAAAGCGTGGTTTTCATAACGTGCCGGACTCAGAAACCAGTTTTTTAATTTCATTCCATTTGGGTCAAAGCCGAAATGCGTAAACTTATCATTTGGAATTTTTGCAATATAAGTCAGATGTAAATTAACTTTTTCGTTAGGAAGCAGTTTCTGATTTAAACGCACAATGATAAAATCAGGATTTTTCTCGGTTCTTTCCCATTCAAAAGCCATCAGGTTTGAATCGGTTAGGTTTAAAATAGTGGTGTTCCCCCTGTCTGATGCTTTTGCCAAATGAAAACCTCTGTAAAATTCATCAGAAAAACGTTTCGCAAGCGGCGTATTTTTATCAGAAAAAGCATTGTTCCAATCGTTTAGAACGATATTGTCTAAGGTATCATTTGAGTTGTTGTAAAAAGTTATATCTTGTCTTATGTTGAGTGTTTTAAGTTCAAGATTAACCGACACTTCCATCTTTGACTGATGTTGTGCGCAAAGTTTTATTGAAAAAAATAAAACTAAAATAATGAGTTCGACTTTAGAATATGCTTTCAAGAATAGCTTCAACTTTCAGATTTTTGTAAAAATAGCATAAAAAAAGCTGTTTAGAAAAACAGCTTTCAATTTTTACGATATTTAATGAAATTTGTAGCCATATAAGTGATGTAAGTGAATTTAAGTTCTGCTTTTAAGCTGTGCAATAAAATGAACTTATATGACCTATTTGGTTCAAAAAAAATTAGAAATTCGGACTTAAATCGTATTTCTTATAGAATTTATCTAAAACATCTACAACTTCATCTTCGGTATCCACAATCTTAAATAAGTTCAAATCTTCTGGGCTTACGGTATGCATTTTTTCTACCAAGACCGTTTTTACCCATTCAATTAACCCTGACCAGAATTCAACCCCAACTAGAATAATCGGGAATTTTCCAATTTTCTTGGTCTGAATCAAAGTTATGGCTTCAAACATTTCGTCCAACGTTCCAAAACCACCTGGCATAACCACAAAACCTTGAGAATATTTTACGAACATTACTTTTCTCACAAAGAAATAGTCGAAATTCAAGTTTTTATCGTGATCAATATAGGGGTTAAAGTGCTGCTCAAAAGGAAGTTCGATATTCAAACCAACCGAAGTTCCGCCTCCTAAATGTGCACCTTTGTTTCCAGCTTCCATAATTCCAGGACCACCTCCCGTAATTACGCCATAACCTGCCTTACTGATTTTATAAGCAATTTTTTCGGCTAATAAATAATATTTATCGTCTGGTTTTGTTCTCGCAGATCCAAAAATAGAAACACAAGGACCAATTCTTCCCATTGCTTCGTAACCGTTTACAAACTCAGACATAATCTTAAAAATCGCCCAGCTGTCATTGGTTCTAATTTCATTCCACGTTTTTTGTTTCAAACGGTCCTGAATTACTTTATCTTCATCATTATCAAAATCTTCTAATCTCATTTTAGGTATTTTAATTTATTATTTTATTCTGTTTTTAGCATAATTGAAATAAGGAGCTTATTCCTGCTGTTCCTTCCAATCTTTTGTGCCGAACCCCGGCACAAAAGGATTTTCCCTCCCATCAGGGCTAGGGCAGTTGGTTTCAAATGAACAATTGGTTTAATCGAAACAATTTTTCCTTAAAAGCCTGAATTTTTCCAAAAAAGCGGACACTAAATTAACACTTTTTTCTAGAATTGTTATAGAAAACAGGAATTATAATCTGAAAGTAATGTTGCGATAATGATAGATTTGGAGTTTTTTCTTCATTATCAATGAATTAAATCGGATTGTAAGTTAATTATAATTTGAAATGTAACGTTCCTACGGAACTCAATCGAGGTGTCATCATAATTTTCAACGGATTAAAATCCGTTGCTACACGATTTTTCGTTTCCACGAAACTTTATATTTTAGATATTGTTATTAAAATCATGGATTTATAAAAGAGCCATGTGCTTGATCATTTTTGCAGGGACAGATTTCAATCCATCTATTTCAATTTTTCTATCGTAATAGTTCGGAAAGTCTCGCAATACGTATTTTTAGGAATATTGTTTCTTTTTCCGGGTTTGATCGTTTCATTAAAAGACAATATAATCCTATCGATTTCGTCTTTGATGATTTTGTTGGGAGCGATAGAATTTGCATTAGTAATTTTTCCTTCGCTGTTAACTGTAAAACGCGGTTTGAATATAATTTCGCCTCTTAAGTCTTGATTATTAAGTGTTTTTAATGAAATGTTTTTTAAGATGTATTCGTATAATTTGTCGTAGATACATTTGTCAATTTGCCAGTAGAATTGAGAATCTTGACAATCTTTTAGTACAGGAGGTTCATCGACTACAGCAAATTTGCTTGCTTTTATGATGACTTCTTTACCTTCTTTGGCAAATAATTGCACACTGATTTTACCTGATTTATCACTTTCTTTCAGCCCTAGTTTTTCTAAAGGGTATTTTTTGAAAATTTCAATAATTTTTCGGTTTAATTCCTTATTTCCTGTGTTGATACGACAGTTCGTTGCTTTACCCGTTTTGCCTAATTCAAAAGTTAATCGAATGGTATAATTGTATTTGCTGTTTGAAAAATTGTTATACAAATAAGAATCTTTAATTGCAGTAAAGTCTATTTTTTTGAGCATTTTTTTCTCTAGATAAATCTTGAAAAAGTTTGCTAAATCACTGTTTTCATCTGGCTGGGCCAAAGGTTGAAATAGGTTATTTTCGTTTAAATATTCATCTTCCTTTTCTTTTTTTGTATAATAAGGATTGTCTGATTCATCTTCTTTTATATCTTTAATTCGTTCTTGTAGAACATTTTTGAGGCCTTCTTTTTGAGATTGAGAATGGATAGTAAGTGAGAATATCGATATTATAATAAATAATACGGTGGTTTTCATATTTTGCTTTTTTAAGGCTAAAATATAAAATAATTACTGTTAAATTAAGGGAATGTCTAAAACTTTGTCAAGGCTTGGAAACCTTGACAAAGATGTTGTTTTATTCTAATTCCTTCTTCAAAAACTTAGCCGTATAGCTTTTTTTATTCTCTGCGACTTGTTCAGGAGTTCCTTTTGCAACGAGTTGCCCACCGCCTTTTCCACCTTCAGGACCGATATCGATAATGTAATCGGCAAGTTTGATTACGTCCATATTGTGCTCGATTACTAAAATCGTATTTCCTTTATCAACTAATTTATTGATGACTTCCATCAAAACACGAATGTCTTCAAAGTGTAAGCCAGTTGTCGGTTCATCTAGAATGTAAAAGGTATTTCCGGTATCTTTTTTAGACAATTCTCCGGCTAGTTTTATACGCTGCGCTTCACCACCAGAAAGCGTTGTGCTTTGTTGTCCAAGCGTAATGTAACCTAAACCAACATCCTGAATTGTTTTGATTTTTCTGTGAATTTTCGGAATGTTTTCAAAAAACGGAACTGCTTCATCAACCGTCATATCCAAAACATCCGAAATAGATTTTCCTTTGTATCGAATTTCCAAAGTCTCTCTGTTAAAACGTTTCCCTTGACAGGTTTCACATTCAACATAAACGTCTGGTAGAAAGTTCATTTCGATAGTTCTAACGCCAGAACCTTCGCAGGTTTCGCAACGTCCGCCTTTCACATTAAAACTAAAACGTCCTGCTTTATAACCGCGAATCATACTCTCAGAAGTCATCGTAAAAAGATTTCTTATTTCTGTAAAAACTTCGGTATAAGTGGCCGGATTCGAACGTGGTGTACGCCCAATCGGACTTTGGTCAATATCAATTACTTTGTCAATATGTTCTAAACCTTCAATCTTTTTATAAGGCTGTGGTTTTTTTACGCCATTAAAATAATAAGCATTTAATATGGGATAAAGTGTTTCATTAATCAAAGTCGATTTTCCGCTTCCTGAAACTCCTGTAACGCAGGTTAATTGTCCTAATGGGATTTCTATAGAAACATTTTTTAGGTTATTTCCAGTTGCTCCTGTTAGTTTTAAGAATTTGCCATTTCCTTTTCGACGCTTTTTCGGAATGTCAAATTTCATTTTACCGTTCAAATATTGAGCAGTAATTGTGTTTGAAGCCAAAGTTTCTTTCGGAGTTCCAATACTAATGATTTCTCCACCGTATTTTCCAGCTTTCGGACCGATATCAATTACATAATCAGCCGTTTCGATCATGTCTTTGTCGTGTTCTACTACGATTACTGAGTTTCCGATATCACGTAATTGTTCAAGAGACTGAATCAGTTTTTCATTATCTCTTTGGTGTAAACCAATACTTGGTTCATCCAAAATATAAAGAACACCAACCAATTGAGAACCAATTTGTGTCGCTAAACGAATACGTTGCGCTTCGCCACCAGAAAGTGATTTTGAGCTTCGGCTTAAAGCCAGATAATTCAAACCTACATTCATTAAGAAGTTCAAACGGTCTTTGATTTCTTTTACTACTTCAGAAGCGATTAAAAGCTGTTTCTCAGTCAAATGATTGTTTAAATCAAGAAACCAAGCTGTTAAGTCTGAAATGTCCATATCACATAATTCTGTGATATTTTTTTCATTCACTCTAAAAAACAAAGCCTCTTTTTTAAGGCGAGAACCTTCACAAACCGGACAATTTATTTCGTCCATAAAATCTTTTGCCCAACGTTTTATGCTGGTCGTAGCGCTTTCATCATATTGATTTTTGATGAAATTTGAAATTCCCTCAAAATCAATTTTATATTCTCGGGTTACGCCAAGATCTTTGGAATTGATGGCAAATTTATCTTTTCCGCCATACAAAATCATTGTCATGGCTTCTTCTGGAATTTTCTCGATTGGATCGGTGATTTTGAAACCGAATTTTTCTCCAATGGTTTCTAATTGTTTGAAAATCCAAGAAGATTTATATTCGCCAAGCGGCGCAAATCCACCGCTTTTAATTGACAATTTTGGATTCGGAATAATCTTTTTGACATTAATTTCGTGTACAGTTCCCAATCCGTTGCAATGCGGACAAGCGCCTTTTGGTGAATTGAAAGAAAATAAATTTGGCTCTGGATTTTGATACGATATTCCTGTTGTAGGACACATCAAATTTCTACTGAAATAACGTACTTCATTAGAATCTTGATCTAAAATCATCAAAACATCTTCGCCATGATGCATCGCTGTATTGATACTTTCGGATAGTCTTTTCTGAGTGTCGGGATTATCTTCGATTACCATTCTGTCGACAACAATCTCTATATCGTGAGTTTTATAACGGTCGAGTTTCATACCCGAAACCAAATCCTGAACGTCACCATTTACGCGGACTTTTAGAAATCCTTGTTTGGTAATCTGTTGGAATAGTTCGGCATAGTGTCCTTTTCTGGCTTTAATAACCGGAGCAAGAATGTTGATTCGTTTTCCGTTATAATCCTGAATAATCAAATCTTTGATTTGCTCATCAGAATAGGAAACCATTTTTTCGCCCGTATTGTAACTATAGGCATCAGCACCACGAGCGTATAGAAGTCGAAGGAAATCGTAAATTTCTGTAATGGTTCCAACTGTTGAGCGTGGACTTTTGCTGGTTGTTTTTTGTTCAATAGCAATTACAGGAGAAAGTCCATCAATTTTATCGACATCAGGACGTTCCAATCCGCCAAGAAATTGTCTGGCATAGGCAGAAAAAGTTTCTACATAACGACGCTGACCTTCGGCATAAATAGTATCAAATGCCAAAGATGATTTTCCAGAACCTGATAAACCGGTAATCACGACCAGCTTTTCACGCGGAATAGAAATATCAATATTTTTAAGATTATGAACCCTTGCACCAAGAACTTCAATAGTATTGTCTTTTTCTAACATAATTTCGAGCAAAACGCAAAGTTACCACTTTGATTTGTTCTTTTAGTGCTCGATAGCAAAAGTTTATGTTACAAATAGTAACAAAAAACGCTGACTTATTTAAGTCAGCGTTTCCTATTATATCAATCGCATTATCAAGAATTGGATTGTATTTAGAAAAAATAGCAATGACAATAAACCTCTTTTTCAATCTTTGTGTTGGTGCTTAAATTCTTAATTATGAAAGTCGATATTATCTCACCTTGATCTTCACTTGGAGTATCATCTATTCTTTCAGAAGAATTAATAGTTAATGAGTATGATTTGTTTTTATAAACTTCTTTTTCTGTAGTTTCATCTTTAAATAATATTTCTTCCTTATTGTTAACTTTGATTATTAAAGTGTTATAATTTAGGCTAGATTGATAAGCGATATACTTTTTGCTTTCGAACATCTGTTTATTTTCAGAATAACCATTGTCAAAATCGCCTTCTTTTCCGGTAAACGAAAACGGTTCTAGGTTAAATGTTGCGCTTGCAGATGATTTGTTTAATTGAAGACCTTTTTGTTTGTATTCAGATAATTTCTTATTTATTAAATTGATTCTATTTTTTGCCGTTGTATTTTGTTTGTCAGAGACTTGTTCAATTAAGTTCTTTACATATGAATTAACTTGGATCATTAATCTGTCACGGTCTTCGATATTTTTTTCATTTAGTAATCCATCATAAGAATTATCTAATATAGTTTCTGCAAATGATAATTTGAAATCATCATTTACTTTGAAATATGCTTTTTTTACTTGAGAAATATCGATGTTAGAATTTTCCGCCTCATCTAAATCATTGTTAAGCTTGGGTAATTCAGACCATAAATCATTTAGGCTAAAAAATGAATCTAAGTTTTTTTTGTCTGCAGAATCAAGTTTTTGTTTAAATTCTTCTATTAGTTGCAGTTTGGAAGATAAATTATAAAGGGTTTCTAGTTTGTTTCTTTCTTCAGAATCAAGTTTTATTTTGCCGTCAGCAAGATCTGAATTTACTTCCATATATTTTACTTTGACCTCTTGCCAGTTTTGATTCTCAAAAGCAATTACTAATTTGTCATAAGAGTTTTTGTAAAAAATGAAAAACGATATAGAGCTGATAAGTATTAGCGTGAAGCCAATAATGATTTTCTTTCTATTTTGAATCAGCCAATTAGAGATTGTTTTTTGCAGATTTTTAATAAATGTTAAAAGTATTTTTGGATTCATGTCATATTCCTTATATGCTTGAATTCCTAAATAAGTACTTCCTGCTAATGTTATTACGAATCCATAACCTAAGAATTTAAAGAATGTCGTTATATGCTTTATCTGAACAATATAAAAAATGAGAAAACAGAATAGTAATATCGGAATACTTAATTTACAGATAGATTTAAATTTTGTTGTCTGGCTGTATTCACAATACAATAAATACAAAGAAAAGACGGGAAGAAGGTAAAGCAAATAATATAGCTTGTATAAGCTAAAATCACTATCATTGCGAGAAAAGGTGTCGGCAATATTTTTGCCAATCTCTGCCATTTTTGGAATGTCATATCCCGAGATGCTCATTATGCCCATGGAATACCACGGAAGAACAAATCCAATTAGTACTAATAATGCCCCAATAGAGGTACTTGTTTTATAAAATTCTTTATTCATAGTGAAAAATTATTGGTATGGAAAATAGGAGAATGTTTTATAAGGTCTTTGTAATGATTCGTATTCTTCTTTTATGTTAAAATAGATTTTATATACTTCGTCATATTCTTGATTGAGGTTCCACATGCCGTCCTTAACGTCTCTTCTAGTTGAAGATTCCAGATTATGAAATTTTTCATCGGCATTGGCTTTGGCTTGTGACAAAATCATATCCAGTTTACGATTGTAATCTGACGCTCTGGGATCAAGATTTCCTCCCCATTGATCCTTAATTAATCTTTGACGCTCTTTTTCTACATGTGCAGCATAATTGGTTTTGAATTCTGTTAGAATCTCTTCTCTGTTTTTTGTAAGATGTTTGTAAATAGAATCAGATCTATGTTCTATTGATTTAAGATTTTTATTTGCCT
Source organism: Flavobacterium procerum (assembly GCF_042431625.1). NCBI lineage: Bacteria > Pseudomonadati > Bacteroidota > Flavobacteriia > Flavobacteriales > Flavobacteriaceae > Flavobacterium > Flavobacterium procerum. The sequence goes on from NZ_JBHLYW010000019.1 coordinate 43,122, forward strand.
CATTCAGTTTGGACAATGTTTGGATGCTGTCTGTGTAGAACTTTCTGGTAAGGTCAGAATCAGATAAGTATGTTTGATCTTCGTGAACAAACTTGATAATATTCGACTCCTCGGTTTTTGCTTTTGCTGTAATAGTCAATTCATAAGTACGAGATGGTGGGGCTTCAAGGTCATCTAGGAACTTGAAATTTTTAATCTTGGAGGCTATTCGCTCGCTACAGATGTTGTAATTTTTCGTTTTTTGATTATTGCTTGTCAGGTCTTTAGATTTGATGTTCGTTACTTTACCTGACCTATCCACAGTTATACTATAAAAATGAGAACCTTTAACAAAGTATTGCGATACAAAATCATAACCAATTAGGAATGTCTCGACAAAAGAGTCTCCTTCTTTCTGACAAGTGACAGAGATAGTTGAGGCCTTTAATTCAATAGGGTTTTTATTTCTTGAACTTACTCTAAATTGATTGACATTTTCTTCATTAATACTATGAAAATGAATATCTAAATACGAGCTATATGGATTATGTAAATTGGTTATTCTTTTATTGCCTTTATCTTCGTAAGCATCACCAGTCCAATAAGCATCATCTTCATCATGTAATCGATCAACTAAATAGTATGTATTCCTATCGTGAATAATTTCAGCGACATTAACTATTTTAGAATTATTTTTCATGTAGTGTTTTAACGTTTTGTCCTCTGCTTGTTCGTGATCCAAACCTATTTCTACAAATAAAGCATTTGCTATCTGAATATCAGAAAGTGACTCTAAAGGCTTTAAAGTTGGTTGGTTAATTTTAACTGTTGTTGGGGAAGCTTTTTTGGCAGGAATTGCTTTGTTTCCAGATATCGTTTTTTGTGCATTAGTACTTAATCCAATACCTATCAAAATAGATAATAGCAGTTTTCTCATGTTTAATGATGTAAGTTGTTTAAAGTCTTTTCTTAGAACCTTTCAAAAATAGATTCTTCGTTTTTCTTCAAATACTTTATCTTATGAAGGTGTCTTAGATTGGGACGAAAACACCTTTTTAGTTTATAAACAAAAAAAGCACTTGCCAAATAACAAGTACTTTTAAATAAGAGAAGAACAATTTAAACCGCCAACAAAATCGTTACGGATGTTCCATTATTTTCGCTAAAATCAATTTTTATTGAATCGTTTTTTAAATCCTGTAAAAGAGAAAGACGTTCTTTAGTAAGCTGAATTCCTTTTGATTGATGCAGTTTGCTTTTTTTGGCAGCATTTAAACTCATTCCATTGTCTATGATTTTGCATTCTAGAATGTTGGTTGAGAGTGTTTTAAACGAAATCGTCAATTTAGGATTCAGACTCGATTCATTAAAGGCGTGCACAAAAACATTCTCAACAAAAGGCTGTAAAAGCATGGTCGGAATTTCTGTAAAACAAGTATCTATTTCTTCTGAAACTTCAATTTCAAAATCAATTCGATTGTCAAAACGCATATTTTCGATTGTGATGTAGGCTTCGAGATATTCGATTTCTTCCTCAATTGTGATTTTTTGTTTGGATGAATTTTCCAAGGTTTTACGAATCAGTTTTGAAAATTCACTGATGTAAAGCAGCGAGTTCTCAATATCACTGCTTATGATAAAATCCTGAATGGCATTCATCGCATTAAAAGTAAAATGCGGATTCATTTGACTCAATAAAGCTTCTAATTTTGTTTCTGCAATACGACGTTGAATGATGGTTTTTTCGTTTGATTTTCTCTTAATTCGCAGAAAAACAAGCAAAATAATAACCAATAAACAGAGAACAAAAAGAGAAATAAACCACCAACTTAACCAAAACGGAGGCTGGATGTAAAGTTGTAAAATGCTAAAGACTTTTGATTTTCCGGCATTCATATCAAAAACTTCAATCATTACATTGTAGTTTCCTGCTGGCAAATAGGGGAGAAACAAATTGGTTTTTTCACTGTACGGACTCCATCGATTGTTATTGTCCAGACGATATCTGAATTTGAGTTTATTCGGAAACGAATGGCCTTTTGGAATAAAATCTATCGAAAAAGAATTGTGCTTATAATCAGAAACCAGTTGTTTGGAATCGTATCTAAACCATTTGTATTCTGATGATTTTAGCGGAACATTATTGATAGCGATTTGACTGATTCCAATTTCAGAAACGGTCAATTGTGTTGCCGTTAAACGATTTAAATCGATTGTATAATAACCTTTTTGAGTTCCGAGCCATAAACTGTTTCCAAAAATTTGAGAAGTTGTTATTTTAGAATCTTTGAGACCTTGTTCTTTGTCGATTAATCGAATAATTCCGTCTTTATAGATATTAATGCCTTTTTCTGTTCCTATCAAAATATAATCTTTATACGCTTCGAGAAATAAAATGGTATTTCCGATAATTTGCTTTTTAGAAATTTTCTTAAGAATCTTAAAAGATTTTGAATCATCAATTACAAAGACATCTCCAAATTCGGCGGCCAAAATAAGCTGCCCTTTATTGTTTTTTGTAATGTGTTTGAATTTTCTTTCTTTCCAGATTCCTTCAGCCAAATAAGATTTGAACTGACCATTTTCATGTACAAATAAACCATTAAAAACAGAAATTAGATATGTTTTTTGGTTGTTGTTCAGGATTTTAACAATGTCTAAGGGAGTATGTTTGTCAAATTCTGAAAAATGTTGGGCTTTTAAATGAGTTAAGTCATCGTATATGCGCACTCCGCCATAAGGAATTGTTTCTATAAATTTATTATCATTTGTAAAACCAATTTTATAAGTATGAATTGGATTGTATCCAATTATTTTACCATCGAAATTAAGCTCAAAAATTCCAATATTACTAGTTACCCAAAGAGAATTTTGATGTTTTAAAATTTCATAAAAATCAATTTTATTTTCGGGAGTATTATAATTCAATTCATAATATCCGTCAGCATGTGTAGGCAGTTTTACTTTTGATTTTTTAATGTAATCAATCTCGTATTTTTTAAAATCGGTTAACGATATATTCTTTGAAATGCTATTTTTATTGTTTAAGAATGAAATTCCATTTTGATGCAATATTACTTTTTGTGTCTTTATTGTTTCAAAATCAATAATGGCTTTATCACTGAAATTGTAGTAATCTATTATTTGGTCTAATTGAACTTCATAAATTCCATTATCTTTAGAACCGACATAAAGAATATTATTTTTAGCATTATAAACTACATTGAGTAAATTCTTCGAAGTTATTCCGTATGGTTCTGAAATATCAATAATTTTATCTTCAGAAATTTTGTAAAGTCCTCCGCTTAAGTCAAAAACGCCCCATGCAGCTCCATATAAGTTATTTTGACTGTCTTTTACAAAATCCCAAAAAATCGAATTCCCAATTGGTTTCAATTTCTTTTTAGCTGAAATAAAATCATCGATTTCAAAACGATCTATAAAACCTTTATTTCCTGAATAAATGATGTTTTCATAAAATTCTAAACCGTAAAGGAATTTATGTCTAAAAACGGGTTCAATTAGAGGAGTATCATTTTTATAAACAATTGTAAATAAACCTTCGTTTATAGTCGAGAAATAAACCTGATTCTTGAAAACAAAGAAATCAGAAACCAAGAAAACACCAAAATGAGGTAAAATACCTTTTGGAACAACGACTTTATTAGTTCTAATGTCTATTATGGCAACGCCTAGTTCCGTGCCGGCATATATTTTATTTTTGAAAGGCAATAACTTACGAACCCTGTCATTTGGTAATTTTTGGTTTTTATTAAAGACGGTAAACTTTTCACCATCAAATTTAGTTATACCTCCACTATAACTTGCAAACCAAATATTTCCATCCGAGTCTTCATTAATGTCCCAGCAACTATTATGGCCTAATCCGTGGCTTTCGTCTATATTGGTAAACATTCCGTTTTCCATTCGCGAAACACCATTTTCTGTACCGATCCATAAGATGTTTTTAGAATCTATAAATAAGGCACGAACAGCATTATTGGGCAAACCATCTGTAGTTGTATAATTTTTGGACGGAAAATATTGTCCAAAAGAAAAAAATGGAAACAAAAGCAGACACACAAAAAAAGAAATCCTATTTTGTGATGGCATCTATAAGTTTGTTTTTTGTGAATTTTTTGTCTGAAACCGGAATTTCATCGCCAGAAGTCATTTGCAGGATAAAATCCTCAGATTTAAAATTTTTGACATGTTCAGCATTAATCAGATAACTTCGATGAACTTTTAAGAATTTTGCTTCGAACTCTAATAGTTCGCAAATTTCCTTAAATGATTTTGAAGTATAATATTCCTGCTCTTTGGTATGAATTGAGGTATAAGAACCATCAGATTTGCAAAACAAGATTTCATTGATTTGAATGACTTCAAAACCGATTTTTGTCGGAAAAGCAATTCGCTGTTTTCCTGAAAGCTGATTTTCTCTGTTCTCTTTTAATAATTGATATTTATTTAAGCTGTGTTTTTTTTCGAGAACGAAATCTAGTTTGCCTATTGCTGTTTTGAAATCTTGTACGGCAATGGGTTTGATTAAATAGTCTAAAGCACTATTTTTAATCGCTTGAAGTGCATACTCTTTGTGCGCCGTTGTGAAAATAATTTCGAAAGGAATGTTTTCAAAATAAGAAAGCAAATCAAAACCCGTTTCGCCAGGCATTTGAATGTCTAAAAAAACAAGATCTGGAGAATGTTTTTTAATTGAAATTAAAGCCGAAGAAACAGTACTGCATTCATCAACGATTTCTATTTTATCATCATAAATTCTGTTGCATAACTTGCTTAGAAAACTGCGAGCATGCGATTCGTCGTCAACGATAATGGCCTTAATCTTCATTTTATAAGTGGCATTTAAAAGTAAATCTAATCTTAGGCTTTTAATGGGGAATTTAAATATTCCGAAAAATATTTATTTGCACTAAAATATTAAACGAAAAACCAAATATAGGATATTCTGTTTGAATAAGGCTTATTCAATCGTCATAGAACGAAGTTTGGTTCTATACGCTTCGAGTGCGATAGATTTGGAGATGAATCCGTAGTATTTTTCATTTCGTAATACAGGAAGAAAGGCTGATTTTGTTTTTTCGAATTTGCTCATTACGATTTCCATGCTGTCAAAAGAAGAAATTGTGGCAGCAGGAGTTTTCATGACATCTTTAATCTGCGTATATTTTACTCTATAAGCGTTAAAAATGATTTCGCGGATATCATTAAAATGCACCACGCCAAGCAAATCTTTTTCATTATCTACAACAGCAAAAACAACTTGATTCGAATGAGAGATTAAATCGACCAGTTTGCTTAAATTTTCATCTGGATGAACAGTTAAATAATCGCATTGAATTATACTGTCGATGTCTAAAGTAGATAATATATTAGAGTCTTTATTGCTAGTAAAAGCATGTCCTTTTTTGGCTAATCCTTTTACATCAAGCGAATATTTTTCAAAACGTTTAGAAATCGCAAAACTGATGGATGAAACCATCATCAGCGGAATCATCAATCCATAACCTCCTGTAATTTCTGCAATAAGGAATATTGCAGTTAGCGGAGCATGAAACAAACCGCTTAGAATTCCTGCCATTCCGACCATCGTAAAATTACTGATCGGCAGTTTTGATAAACCAATCAGAGTTACCAGTTTTGAAAAAAAGTATCCTAAGTAAGAACCTAAAAATAGAGAAGGAGCAAAGTTTCCTCCATTTCCTCCACTTCCAATAGTCAATCCAGAAGCAAAAACTTTGACCATCATCGTAGCTCCAACAAAAAGAAGCAATACCCAGTGGTTATTTCTGAAATCGGCAAACAAAGTATTGTCTAATAATTGACCTGGGTCTGTTTCTGATAAGCTTTTTATGCTTTCATAACCCTCGCCAAATAATGTTGGAAATATAAAAATGAGCAATGCCAGCAGCGAAGAACCAATCAAAGCTTTTTTGTAAGGACCAATTTGCTGTTTTGCAAAATAATGTTCGACTCTTTGAAAATTACGGGAATAATAAATTGCTACAAGTCCGGTTAGAACGCCTAAAATTACATAAAAGGGAATATTATGGTAATCAAAATTTTCTTGTTTTTTGAAGCTTAAAAGAATGCTTTCGTCCAGAACAATAGCAGAAACCAAGGCACCGGTTGCAGCAGAAATCATAATCGGAGTAAAGGCCGAAATGCTTACGTCTACTAATAAAACTTCTATGGCAAACAAAACTCCTGCAATGGGCGCATTAAAGGCGGCGGCAATTCCGGCAGCGACTCCGCAACCAATCATTAAGGTTCTGTCTTTGTAAGACATTTTGTAGTTTTGGGCAAAATTAGAACCAAAAGCAGCACCAGTTATTACAATCGGACTTTCTAAACCCGCTGAACCACCTAATCCAACTGTAAGAGAGCTTGTTACGATTTGTGCGTACATTTGCTTTCTAGGTATGATACTGGCTTTTTTGGCAACTGCATATAATATTTGAGAAGTCCCTTTCTGAATCGTTCCGTTTAGTACTTTTTTTACAACAAAGACCGTCAGCAGTATTCCGACAATCGGCAGAATACTGTTGATAAAACTCAATTTTAAAATTCCGTTGATATAAGTAGCAAATGAGAAAACACTGTGGGCGAATGTTTTTAAAACAATTACAGCAAGTGAGCAAGATATCCCGATTAAAACACTTGATAAAAAAATGAATTGCTTTGGAGTCATTAAAGATTGAGCCAAAGCGATTATGCTTTCTAGTCGTCGAAAATATTTTTTCAGCATTCTGTTTTAAAATTATGGGTTCTACAAAATTAGTTTATAATCTTAGTATAAAAAAATAAAATAGAGAACTATTAAAACCCAACTGCTTTGTCATCGCCCCTAAAATCGGCTCCTCCTTCTAATTTATTGTCTGGCAAAATTAAAATGGCATCAACTTTTCCGATAATCGGAGTTGTTTTTTCGTTTATCAGGTATTTTTTTGCTTTAAGGTTGTTGATGGTTTTGGTTTCAAAGGTATTGGGTTCGAAAGTAATTAAATCCGGCATCCATTGATGGTGAAAACGAGGAGCATTTACCGCTTGCTGCATGCTTAACTTGTATTCGTAAACATTTAAAATTGTCTGCAAAACAGAAGTAATAATGGTAGAACCGCCAGGAGTCCCAACGACCATAAACAGTTTTCCGTCTTTCTCTACAATTGTTGGAGTCATAGAGCTCAACATGCGTTTTTGAGGTGCAATGCTGTTGGCTTCATTTCCAATCAATCCGAACATATTTGGTGAACCGGGCTTAGCGCTGAAATCGTCCATTTCGTTATTCAAAAAGAAACCTAATTCGTCGCAGTAATATTTTGATCCGTAACCATCATTTAGGGTTGTAGTGGCCGCAATTGCATTTCCAAACTGATCGACGATAGAATAATGCGTAGTTTCTGTACTTTCATTATAAGTCACTTTTCCTTCTTTTATTTCTGAGGACAAACTCGCTTGTTCAGGATTAAAGGAAGCTATTCTTTCTCTTAAATAATTAGTGTCTAGCAATTCTTTTAGCGGAATCTTAACAAAATCGGGATCACCCAAAAAATAGTTTCTGTCGGCATAGGCTCTTCTTTCTGCTTCTACAATAAGTTGAATTGCTTCTTCAGAATTATGTCCCATTTTAGCCAAATCATAAGGCTCAAGCATTTTTAAGATTTGAGCCAGACAAATCCCACCGCTGCTTGGTGGTGACATCGAAGTGATTTTTAAATCTTTATAAGTAAATTGGAGCGGTTTTCTCCATTTGGCTTCATACTTAGCCAAATCTTCCATGGTGATAATGCCGCCTTTTTGTTTGAGGTAGTTTACGAGTATTTTGGCTGTTTCGCCTTTATAGAATTCATTTCTTCCTTTTTTCTGAATTCTTTTTAGTGTTTTGGCTAATGAAAGATATTTTATCGTATCATTTTCTTTGAAATTTCCTGACAGCAGTGAATTTTCGCCATTTATTTTTACAATGCTTTCGTGATAATCCTTCAGGCTTTTTTCTTGCTTTTTGGTCACAATAACACCTCGTTCGGCCAATGCAATTATGGGTTTTAGTATTTCTTCCATTTTCATGCTGCCGTATTTTTTATGAACGGCAAAAACACCAGCGATGGTTCCTGGAACACCAATTGCCAAAGCTGTTTCGGTACTTTTTCCTTTAATGACATTTCCATCTTTGTCCAAAAACATATCTTTTGTAGCGGCTAAAGGTGCTTTTTCGCGATAATCGAGAGAACCAGTTTCACCATTAGCTTTTCGATACACCATAAAACCGCCACCTCCAATGTTTCCAGCAAACGGAAAAGCTACAGCCAGCGCCAATTCGGTTCCGACCATGGCGTCAAAGGCATTTCCACCTCTTTTCATGATATCTCCACCGATTTTTGAAGCTTCTTCTCGCGCCGAAACAACCATTGCTTTTGTGGTAACTAGGCCAGTAGGAGTAGTAGTGTTTTGCTGTGCATTAACGCTTGCATAAAACAGGAATGCTAAAAAAATAATTTTTTTCATAGCCGTACAATTTTAAGATAATTAGGATTTTAAAACTAAAGCGAAATCAGTTTGTTATGTGCCTGCGTCCTGATTTCTTCAAAAAATAACGTAAACTCCTGTTCAAATTCAGGATAAAATTCGTTTAATTCTTCAACTGCAAACTGCATTCTTGAAGTATTTTTGGACCTTCGATCCATTTGGGTCAGAATTTGATGAATGCCTTCGACTGTCCTATAGCTTAAAAGCCAGTTTCGTTCAATCATATACGGCATTAAACCCTGCGTTTTTTCCGTTAAAATGTCATAATTCTGATGCAGCGAATTGTAAAATCTATTGATGAAATCCTCTAATTTTTCATCAGAATAAAGGCTCCAGTTTTTGGCTAGATAATGATCGTAAACAATATCGACGATTACGCCCGAATAATGATGGTATTTTTCGTGTAAGCGTCTTGTGCTTTGTCTAAATATGTCGTGCGAATCGGTATAAGTGTCGATAAACCGGTGCAGTAAAATTCCTTTCTGCACGTCTTCGGGAAAATGTTCAAATTGTTTTCCGCGAATTCCGTCGGCCATAAAGTTTCCGATTTTAATCAAATCGTTGTCGCCAGAAAGGTATATATGGGCTAAGAAATTCATTTTTTTTAAGTTTCGGAGATACTTAGGAGCTAAGTTTCTTCGTTGTTTTAGTAAATGTATAAAAACTTTTTTAAATCATTTTGTTATAAAAAAGGCTTATTTTGTGTAGTTTCTTACAGATCAGTATTGAAATCTTAGAAACTTAGCGCCTTACTAACTCAGTAACTTTTTTATATTTGTAAAAAAATAACCCTAACTCACAAAGATGACATTAATAAAATCGATTTCAGGTATCCGCGGAACTATCGGAGGAAAAGTAGGAGATAACCTGACTCCGGTTGATGCTGTAAAATTTGCATCGGCTTACGGAACATTCTTAAAAAACAATATTTCTAAAGATAAACTAACAGTTGTTATTGGCCGTGACGCCAGAATTTCTGGACCAATGATTCATAATTTAGTTGTAAATACTTTAATTGGTCTAGGAATCAATGTGATTGATCTTGGTCTTTCTACCACGCCAACTGTAGAAGTGGCTGTGCCTTTGGAAAAAGCTGATGGTGGAATCATTTTAACAGCTTCTCATAATCCAAAACAATGGAATGCCTTAAAATTGCTAAATGCTAAAGGTGAATTTTTAAGCGGTGCAGATGGTGCAAAAATCCTAGAAATTGCTGAAGCTGAGGCTTTCGATTTTTCTGATGTGGATAGTTTAGGCGAAATTATTTCGAATGACGCTTATATGGATATTCATATCGATGAAGTTTTAGATTTGTCTTTGGTTGATATTGAAGCGGTAAAAGCTGCCAAATTTAAAGTGGTTGTTGACGGTGTAAATTCATCAGGAGGTATTATCATTCCAAGACTTCTTAAATTGATGGGAGTTGAAGTAGTAGAATTGTATTGCGAACCAAACGGACATTTTCCTCATAATCCTGAACCTTTAAAAGAGCATTTAACGGATATTTCTGAATTGGTTGTAAAAGAAAAAGCTGATTTAGGTATTGTGGTGGATCCAGATGTTGACCGTCTTGCTTTTATTTCTGATGATGGAGAAATGTTTGGCGAAGAATATACTTTGGTTGCTGTTGCAGATTATGTTTTGAGCAAAACTCCTGGAAATACAGTTTCAAATATGTCTTCTTCTCGTGCTTTAAGAGATGTGACTAATTCACATGGTGGAAATTATGAAGCAAGTGCGGTAGGAGAGGTAAATGTAGTGGAGCTGATGAAGAAAAACAATGCTGTAATCGGTGGTGAAGGAAACGGCGGAATTATCTATCCAGAATTGCATTACGGACGCGACAGCTTGGTTGGAGTTGCTTTGTTCTTAACGCATTTGGCAAACAAAAAAATGACGGTTTCTGCATTGCGAGCTTCATATCCTGAATATTATATGAGTAAAAATAAAATTGAATTAACACCACAAATTGATGTTGATGCCATTTTGACTCAAATGACAGAAAAATATAAAAACGAAGATATTTCAACAATTGATGGTGTTAAAATAGATTTCGCTACAGAGTGGGTGCATTTAAGAAAATCAAACACTGAACCCATTATTCGTATTTATACAGAAGCACCTTCTCAAGATGCTGCAGATAAATTAGCGCTTCGTATTATAGACGAAATTAAAGTAATTGCTGGAATTTAAGATTTTCAGTTTTCAAAAATATAAAAGCCTCTTTTTGAAATTTTTCAAAAGAGGCTTTTTGTATGATTTCGATTTAATTGTGATCTACTCGATGTTTCCATCTTTTATGGGTCCACAAATAAAATTCAGGAGCTTCGTAAATCTGTTTTTCAACATCTTTTAAATACTTTTCCGTAATTTCGAAATCTGGATAATCTTTCGGATTATCGGCAATTGTGACAAAAGTAGCTTCATAATAGCCTCTTTTGACTTTGCGGACTTCTACAGAAATTACGCTTAAATCGTATTTTTTTGCCAGCATTTCAGCACCTGTATGAACAGGAACTTCAATTCCCATAAATTTCATTGTATGAAAAATCCGGTCTAATTTCGGTGATTGGTCGCTTGCCAAACCGTAAAGACTTAATTTTCCGTCACGTTGGTTTTGAGCCATGGTCGGAATTGCTTTTCTGGTTTCGACCATTTCGGTCTTGTATTTCGTGCGGATTTTTCTAACTAGGTCGTCAAAATAGCGGTTGGCAAGTCTTTTATAAACAGCAACTCCCTGAAAGCCTAATTTCGGATTTGTAGTCAACAGCCATTCGTAACTAGCATAATGTGAAGCCACCAAAATAATGCTTTTGCCTTTTTTTGCATAATCCTGTACCAATTCGATGTTGGTTACATGAAATCTCTTTTCCATTTCTTCTGGAGAAATGCTCATTGTTTTAATCATTTCCAAAAACATATCGCACATATGTTTGTAGAATTTTTTTTCTATCTCTTTTCTCTCGGCATCACTTAAATGAGGCAAGGTAAGCGCTAAGTTTTCGCGTACAACTTTTTTGCGGTAGCCAATAATTCTGTAAATCAATAAATAAACAAAATCTGAAAACCAGTAAAATATTCGAAAAGGAAGAATAGAAATAAGCCACAAAAAAGGATAGGCTATTATATAAACAAGAAACTGCATTTACATTTTTTTTACAAAGATAACAGAAAATAAATGCAAGCTTTAAATTTTAGGAATTCTCTAACCATTCTGTAAGAATCATTATCTTTACCATTCACATTAAATATAATTTATGAATGTCTTTTTAATTGGAATTATAGTTGCCAATGTTCTTATTAGTTATAAAGGTTTTAATGATCTTTCTTTTTTCAGGAGATATGAATTTCATGTAGGAAGCATACGTTCTGGTGAACAGATCAGAATGCTTTCTTCTGGATTTCTGCATGTAGATATGATGCATTTATTGTTTAATATGCTGACATTGTATTTTTTTGCGCCTGTAGTTATGGGATATTTAGGAAATTTTTCATTTATCCTTATTTATTTTGGAAGCTTGATTTTTGGAAATCTGCTGACCATGATGTTTCATAAAAACGATTACAGTTATCGTGCAGTTGGAGCATCGGGCGCAGTAACCGGAGTTTTGTATGCTGCTATTTTACTGCAGCCAGAACAAAATATTTATTTGTATTTCTTTATCGGAATACCGGGGTATATTTTTGCGATTTTGTATTTATTGTATTCGATTTACGGAATGAAGGCAAAAAATGACAATATTGGCCACACAGCGCACTTTGGCGGTGCTATTGGCGGTTATTTGATTACATTAATCAAACAGCCTTCGCTGATTGCGGATCATACTTTTATTGTCATATTGCTTTTGGTGCCTATTTTGATACTTTTTGGAATGGCGAAAACTGGAAAATTATAATGCTGGCATAACTTTTGAAAAGCCTTTAGTAAGTAATTAAAATTTAACAAAAATGAAAAAACTAGTATTATTTTTAACAATCACGTTTATGACTATGTCTTATGGCCAGGAAATCAAACAAATTCCTCTGATTAATGTTAACGGAGAAGGAAAAGTGAAAGTGACACCGGATCAGGTTAGCATTTCAGCTACGGTTGAAACAAAAGGAAATAATGCTAAAGACGTCAAAAAACAAAACGACGAAAAAATGGATGCTGTTTTAAAATTCATCAAAAAAATGAATATTCCAACAGCAGATTTTAGAACAAAACAAGTAGCTCTTAATCCGCAGTACGATTATGAGAAAAAGAAAACGAGTTATAATGCAGTGCAGACTGTAGAAATTCTAGTGAAAGATTTGTCGAAATACGACGAACTGATGGAAGGTTTGGTACAACAAGGAATTAACAGAATCGATAATGTTTCTTTTGAATCTTCTAAATTAGCACAACATCAATCAGAAGCTCGTAAATTGGCTATGAAAGATGCAAAAGTAAAAGCAGAAGAATATGTGTCTGTTCTAGGACAGAAAGTAGGGAAAGCTTTTACGATATCAGACAACTCTCAAGTGTATAATCCGAGACCGATGTACGCTGCAATGAAAACTGAAATGATGGATGCCGGAGCTTCTAACCAGACAATGGCTATCGGAGAAATCGAAATTGTTGCAAATGTAAGCGTAAGTTTCGTTTTAGATTAAAAACTCAAAATTTCAAATACTGAAATCCAAATTCCGAATAAGGAATTTGGATTTTTTTTTGGCTTTAAATCAACGTTTATTTAAATATTCTATAGACTTAATTTGTTTTAAAAAAGGACTTTTTTTGAATTTATTATCATATTGGTTACTAAAAATCTTACACGGTTTAAAAAACCTAAATTTTATTAAAATGCTTGTATTTAGGTGTTTATGAGTGATTTCAAATTCCTGTTAACATTTTTTTATCAAAAAAAACAATTAAAATTTCCGCATTAAAATTTTTAATATACTTTTGTTCTATCAAATTAGTAGAATTTAAAATAATGCAACAGAAATTTCACCTCTTCCCATATACTTCCAATTTGTATAAACAAACAGCATTAGGCAATTTATGTCTGATGTGCAGCTGTTGCTAAAATTCTCCATCTCAGATTTATCCCGGTTTTAATAAAATCTTGTTTCAAGGATAATACGCCTTGTGACGACAATTCAAATAGTAATAATCAAAAAAAAAAAGATATAAAATGAAAAAACGAATGTGTTGCAGGTAAAAACTATGCACCATTGCTGTAGTCGCAGAAATGGTTAAGATTAAATAAATTATACCTATTTAAAAGGAAAGCAAAAGGAGTAAAATCCGTTGAATGTTTGCCTTATTTATTAAATTAAAATAAACTAATGAAAAGAATATTAAACAAATATATTGGGTTATGTATTTTATTGATTTCCATCGGTGCAACAGCTCAGGAAACCAAACCATTGATCCAGTCAAAAATAGGAGGAACAGTTATAGATGCCGTTACAAAAGAACCTATTATTGGAGCATCGATAGTGATTAAAGGCACTACGCATGGTGTTCAAACCGATTTTGATGGTAAATTCTATTTCCAAACCGGCCAAAAACTTCCTTACACCGTAATAGTAAGTTATTTGGGGTACAAAAAGAGGGAATTTGTAATTAATGAAAATTCAGTGGTTATTGATCTTACAGAAGAACAAAATCAATTATCAGAAGTAGTCGTTACGGCACTGGGGATTTCAAAAGAAAAGAAATCTTTAGGATATGCAACTCAGGCACTTAAAAACAAAGACATTGCAGAGACAAAAGAAACCAACTTCTTAAACAGTCTTAGCGGAAAATTAGCAGGAGTTCGTATTACAAACTCTCAGGGAGATATGGGATCTTCTCGTATTATCATTCGTGGCGAAACTTCTATCGCAGGAAACAACCAACCTTTGTTTGTAGTAGATGGAGTTCCTGTAGATAACTCACAATTAGGAGGTGTTGGAGGAACAACTCGTGATTTTAAAAATGCTATAGCCGATTTAAATCCAAACGATATTGAAACATTAACCGTATTGAAAGGTCCTAACGCGGCAGCACTTTACGGATCACGTGCGGCACATGGTGTAGTTTTGATTACGACAAAATCAGGAAAAAGCCAGAAAGGTTTGGGAATTACTGTAAATTCAGGAATCACGATTTCTCAGGTTGCGACTTTACCGAGTTTCCAAAATTCATACGGACAAGGTTCAAACGGAAGATTTAGCTTTGTTGACGGAAAAGGAGGCGGTGTAAATGATGGTGTTGATGAAAGCTGGGGGCCAAGATTGGACGGACGTCTTATTCCGCAATTCTTCTCAAATGGTGAGGCAGTTCCTTTTGTAGCACATCCAAATAACGTGAAAGACTTTTTCAATACTGGCGTTACGTATGACAATAGTGTCTCTATAGCAAGATCAGATGATAAATCAGATTTCCGTTTAGGAGTAAACAATCAAAAACAATTGGGAACAGTGCCCAATAGTGAAGTAAACAAAACCAACTTTACCATTAACACGAATTACCAAATTTCAAAAAGCATAAAAGTTGGAGTTACAGGTAATTATATTACAACTAATGCTCCAGCGTTGCCAGGTGGACCACAAGGGAATCGTGCTGCAGGTGTAATGCTTCAGTTTTTATGGTTCGGTCGTCAGGTTGATATTAATGAACTTCAAAATAACAGAGACGTGAACTGGAACAACAGTTATTACAGCAATCCTTACTGGAATGCCTATTACAATACCACAAGCCAGCAGCGCAACCGTTTTATTGGAGATGTGCATTTGGATGCTACATTGGCTGATGGACTTAATTTCAGATTCCGTACAGGAGTTGATTATTACAATGACAGAAGAAAATATACAATCAAATATGGTACAAACGGAACGCCTTTCGGATCATACGCTGAAGATGCTTACACTGTAAACGAACAAAACACAGAAGGTATTTTTACTTATACTAAAAAACTGAATGACGATTTTACTGTAGATGCTCTTGCAGGATTTAATATTCGTAACCACAGCGATGCGAACAATTATCAAAAAGCGCCACGTTTGGCAGTACCGGATTTGTATACTTTGACCAATTCAAGAGATCCGTTGACATCATCAAATACATTATCAAGATTGAGAGTGTATAGTGCTTATGCTTCTGCACAATTAGGATATAAAAATTATGCTTATTTGAATTTAACAGCTCGTAACGATTGGTCTTCAACATTACCAAGCAGCAACCGTTCTTATTTTTATCCTTCTATTAATGGAAGTTTAGTTTTATCTGAAGCCTTAAACTTGAAAAGCAATACATTGGATTTCTTAAAAGTACGCGGTGGATGGTCTGAAGTTGGAAATGATGCAGATCCATATCAATTATCAACAATTTATAATTTCCAGACAGCATTTGACGGAAATCCAATTCAGACTTCTTCACAAAAGAAACTAAATGAGAATTTAAAACCGGAAACGACACGTTCAACAGAGATTGGTTTAGAGGCTACTTTCTGGAAAAATAGATTGCATTTTGATGTTGCTTATTACAATACAAACAGTTTCGACCAGATTTTGGAAATCAAAACTACAGCGTCAAGCGGATACAATTCACAGTTAATCAACGCCGGAAAAGTAAACAACAGAGGTTTAGAGATTCAATTAGACGGAAGTCCGATCCAGACTGAAAACTTCAAATGGAACATAGGAGCAAATTATTCAAGAAACATAAGTAAAGTAGAGATTTTGGATTATGCAAAACAGATTCAAAACTATACAATTGGTACTTCAGGAGGAGTTGAAGTTTTAGCATCTGTAGGACAAGCTTACGGAGCACTTTACGGAACAGCTTATTTACGTGATGCTAATGGTAATATTGTAGTAGGAGCAAACGGATTGCCAAAAGCAGACCCAACGAAGCGAGTTTTAGGACATTATACTCCGGATTATTTGGCTGGTGTTACGAATACTTTGACATACAAAAATCTTGAATTATCGTTCCTTGTTGACGCAAGTGTTGGAGGAGAAATTTTCTCAGGAACAAACAGAACAGGAACTTATACAGGAGTATTGGCTTCAACGCTTCCGGGACGTGGTGCTGAAAATGGTGGTTTAAGCTATTATTTAAATGGTACTACAAAAACTTTGGTAAACGGAACAGCTCCAGGTGGCGCAACAGTTTATGATGACGGTATGATTTTTAACGGAGTATACGAAAATGGAACTCCAAACACGACAGTATTGAGTGCACAGGAATATTACAAAGCATCATACAACATTAGCGAAGCTTACATTTACAGCTCAACTTTTGTAAAAATGAGAGAAATTAAACTGGCTTACAATTTCAATAAGGCATTTGCTAGAAAACTGGGATTAGAAGGAGCAAGTATTACTGCTGTTGGTCGTAACTTATTCTTTATCTATAAAGATGCACCGAATATTGATCCTGAAACGGCTTTCAATACTGGAAATGGGCAAGGTTTGGAAAGTTTGTCTTTACCAACAACTAGAAATTTCAGTCTTAATGTTAATCTTAAATTCTAAAAACAAGAAATCATGCTAAAAAAGCTATCATATATAATCTTATTTGGATTGACACTGACTTCGTGCAGTGATACTTTGGATGGTATCAATAAAAATCCAAACGCGACAGAAACCCCATTAGCGCCTTACTTATTGACCGGAACTCTAAAACAAGGAGCTGACTTATACTGGGGCTCATTCAATAACTTCGATTCGTCTTTACTATTTGTA
Organism: Flavobacterium procerum; assembly: GCF_042431625.1. Lineage (NCBI taxonomy): Bacteria > Pseudomonadati > Bacteroidota > Flavobacteriia > Flavobacteriales > Flavobacteriaceae > Flavobacterium > Flavobacterium procerum. The sequence goes on from NZ_JBHLYW010000019.1 coordinate 60,348, forward strand.
CAGCATTGGGCTAAAATACAATATACGGAACCAGATAGATACGATGTTTCGAATACGTCATTGGTTTCTTTATGGAATACAGGTTATGCAACCTTAATTACAGATTTGAATACGATTATTAATTTTCCAGATGCTCAGGCAAATTCAAATTACAAAGGAATTGCTTTAGCGCTTCGTTCCTGGACATTTTTATTGTTGACAGATGCTTATGGAAGTATTCCGTATAAAGAAGCAGGTCAGAAAGTGACTCCAGCCTATAATACACAGAAAGAAGTATACACAGGTTTATTAGAAGATTTAGCAAAAGCTCAGTCTTTATTAGGTAACACGAATGGAACTGTGACAGGCGATTTAGTTTACAAAGGAGAAATTGCAAAATGGAAAAGATTTGTGAATTCGCTTCGTTTGAGAATTGCATTACGAATTTCGGATAGAGAACCTGCTTTGGCTAAACAAGCGGCTATCGATGCAACTAGTGATGCAGTAGGAGTTTTAAGCAGTAATAACGATACTTTTAAGTTCACTTATATTGCTTCGCCTCAGCAAAATCCAGCTTCGGCTTGGTTTGAGACTCGTGATGATTACCGTATTTCTAAAACGATGGTAGATAAATTAAAACAATTATCAGATCCACGTTTACCGGTTTATGCACAGTTGCCATCAGATGCAAGTGTTGGAACTTACGTAGGAGGAGCCAACGGCTTATCAAACAGTGATGCAAACAACCAGGGTTTTGCCAAAACATCTAAACCAGGAACTTATTTCTTAACGTCAACATCGCCAGCTGTAATTTATTCTTATTCTGAAGTTTTATTTAATCTTGCAGAAGCTGTCGCTCGTGGATATATTTCTGGAGATGCTGAAACGCTTTATAAAAATGCGATTACGGCATCATTCAACCAATTTGGAATTACAGATGCTACCGTAATCTCTAATTATTTAAATCAGGCAACTGTACAATATGATGCATCAAATTATGCAAAATCTATTGGCACACAAAAATGGATTGCATTCTTTGGACAAGGTCTTGATGCTTTTACAGAATGGAGAAGACTAGATTTTCCAGTTTTGACAGCTGGACCCAATACTGTTTTAGACGGACAGATTCCTTCTCGTTTCTTCTATCCAGGTACAGAACAGTCTTTAAACGGAAATAGTTATCAGGCAGCAGTGGCCTCTCAAGGAAAAGATTTGTTGACTACAAAATTGTGGTTTGATGTGAAATAACCAATATTTTGTAAAACAGTAATATAAGTTATTTTTTTTTTGTTTAAATGACGCCTGCAGTCTTTGCCGGCGTCATTTTTTATTTGATATATGCAAAAAAGCAAAAATAAAAATGACAGTTTTAAGCTGCATATTAATTGATTTCTTAGCTTTGTAGTAAGCACCATAAAACTTTTTATTATGCCAATAATTGAACAATCAGAATATAATTTTCCTTCTATTATTCATCGCAACCGGCACATTTCTACGATCTATGCTGCTTTGATTAAAAAATTTGATGTTCCAGGATATACGAGAGAGAAGCATGAATTAAGCGACGGAGATTTTATCAACATCGATTTTATTATAAAAGACTCCAAAAAAGCGGTCATTTTATGTCATGGTTTGGAAGGAGATTCTCGAAGAACTTACAATAACAGTTGTGCGTCTTATTTTGAACAGAAAGGATTTTCGGTTTTTGCATGGAACAACCGTACGTGCGGAGGCGAGATGAACCGTCTTCCGCGACTTTATCATCATGGAGCAGTTGATGATTTGGATGAGGTAGTTCAGTTTGTCCTTCGAAAAGGATTCGAAGATGTTTACCTTATCGGATATTCAATGGGTGGCGTTCAGTTGCTGAATTATTTAGGATGGACAAAAGTCGATGAACGCATTAAAGCTGCCGTTTCGATTTCTGTGCCAACTCATATCGCGACTAGTGCAGAAGTGCTGAAAAAAGGCTTTAACAGAGTATATCTAAAGAATTTCACAATTGACATTAAAAGAAAACTGAAATACAAAGCGGCTCAGTTTCCTGATTTTGTAAACCGCGATCAGATTGACAAAATTTCTTCTTTTGATGAAGTCGATCAGTATTTTACGGCGCCACTTCATGGATATGCAAGCCGGGATGATTACTATCAACAAGTTTCTCCCGAATTTTCATTAAAAGATATCACAGTTCCTGTTTTGATCATTAATTCGCTGGATGATCCTTTTTTAGGTGAAAGATGTTATCCTAGAGCTATCGCGAAAGACAGCGCATACGTTTATCTCGAAACACCAAAATACGGAGGACATTGCGCTTTTCCACTTCGGAATTCAACCTATTCTTATGCCGAGAAAAGAGCTTACACATTTTTTGAATCTTGTAAATCAGAAACATTTACAGCAATGTTGTAATAGTTTATCTTCGAAAATAAAGATAAAAAAAAGCCATTTTTGTAATTAAAAATGGCTTTTTTATGTTCAGATTTTGAGTGTTTAATTGGTTTTGAATTTCCAGACTTGGCCGACTGTTTCACCGCCATTATTATCTTTTACTACAACTTTCCAATAATACTCTTTTGCAGCTTGTATAGTTACAGATGTACTGCGTGAATATGTATTTTCTCTCACTTTTGTCACTGGCGGATTTACAGTTCCAAAATAGACATCATAACTAAGCTGGTCATAAGTATCGGCATCCTCGGCATTCCATCTTAAAGAAACTGATGTAGTACTTTGGAAGGAGTTTGAAGCCGGCGCTACTAATTCTGGTAAAAAAGGAAGATGATTGATAACGGCTTCTCCCGTTGTATAGAATTTATAAACTTTCGAGTATTCGCTAGAAAGCCCTCCAGTGTCTGTTGCTTTAATTCTCCAGTAATAAGCCGTGTTTTTATCTAATTCTATGGTTTGTGAATTTAACGCGCTTTCAATAGTCTGAACTGTTTTTGTAAATTGATTGTCGCTTGCGATTTCAATCAAATAAACAATTTCGTCGTTGTTTTTATCGGTAGATTTTTTCCATTCAAAAACGACATTATTGTCAGTACAGAGTTTGTTATCGGCCGGTGTTGTTAATTCTGGAATTGATGGCGCTTCGGCTTTAACTTCCGAGTCAGAGTCATCTCCACAAGAAATAAACAGAACGGCGATGGATAGATATATAAATTTCTTCATTTTTATTTTTTTATGATTTTGATATTCTTAACAGAGCCTAAATGAATTTTGGCAATATAAATTCCGCTTGGCTGATTTTCGAGCGTTAACTGAACCGTTCCGTTTTCTAAACTGTATTTTTTGTTTGAAACTGTTCGTCCGTCTAAAGCGATGATTTCGATAACAACTTCTTTTTTGGAAGCAGGCAAGTCTATTTCAAAAATTCCAGAAGTAGGATTCGGATACGCTGCCACAACTAAATCTAGACCATAAATATCTTCTGTGTAACTTCCTTCACAAGCTTTTGCTGTTTTTACCTCCAACAAACTGCCATTTTTTGCTGTTAGAGAAAAGCTTGAATCATTGGTTTGAAATTGTTCGACTCCATCCACAAAAACAGTGTAAGGAGCTGTCCCGTCTGTAATTTCAACATTTACCTTTTTAGATGAAATATTAGATTTTCCAGTTACAGCAGTTCCTTTTGGAATTACGAGATTAAAGCTTTGTTCAAAAATTTCGCCTGTTACAGTAATCGTTACGGTATAATTTCCTGGAGCCAGTCCTGTGATGTTTAAAGTGTTATTGATAAACGTTTTAGATTGTCCGTTTATGCTTGCAATGTAGGCTAATGTTTCTAACGCTTTTATGTTTATTTCACCGTTATTTTGCCCAAGACAAGATTCTCCCTTAGTCTGAACAGTAAAATTGTTTGCAGGAAGACTTAATCCACAACTGATATTGTATGACGTCGATACGTCTTTTGCGGTAATCCAGTTGGTATCTGAATAGGCTTTATCATCAACTCTGATACAGCTCAAATTTGGATTGGAAGTAAAATTAATTGCAGCGATAATAAAGTTCTTATTGTTTCCGTTTTTTAAATTCAGACTTTCTAATACATTAAACGAACAATTTAAATCAATCAGGCTTTTGTTTTCACTAACATTTAAAGAAGTCAACTGGTTCGAATTACACATTACCTGAATCAAGGCTTTGTTCTTGGTTAAATCTATCGTTTTTACTTTATTGGTGCTAAAATCCAAATTGGTTAAATCCGTATTCTTGCTTACATCCAAACCGGTCAGTAGATTAGAAGATGCCTTAAGTTTAGTTAAAGACACATTGGCGCTAACATCTAGCTGCGTTAATTGGTTCTCGCTGCAGTTTAAAGAAGTCAGCATTGTATTCTTGCTCACATCCAATGTCTTTAATTTATTTTTACCGCATTCTAAAGTAGTTAGGGCGGTAAAGCCTTGTATTCCTGATAAATTTGTAATTGAAGTGTTCGAAACATCCAAAGTCGTAATTTTTTGAATGCTCGAATTTAGAACAATCCCGTTTTTACCATCGGTATCGATTCCAAGCGCAATTAGTTTATCCTCAAACAAAGAATCGTATATTCCTGTGACATCTGAACATCCTAAATTTGTAAAATAAGCATTAGCATCCTTAGAACTTCTCCATCTATTATAAGAATAAACAGGGTCATCGACAATAATACAAGAAAGATCTGGATTTCCAATAAAATTATGAAACGAGAGCAGATTGTTTTTGCCGTTTTTCAAATTCAAACTCGTAAGTTTATTATTGCTGCAGTAAAAGCTGTTTAGTTGTGTGGTTTTACTTAGATCCAGACTTGTTAATTGATTGTTCTGGCATCTTAATTCTTTTATTTCTGGATTTACCTCCAATTTAGTGAGGGCGTTATTGCTGATATATAACGTTTCTAATAATGGGTTTTTACTGATATCCAAAGAAGTAATTTGATTGTTTTGCAAAGTAACATAATCCAGCTTTTTATTTTTGCTGAGGTCTATTTTAGTGATTTCGTTGTCAGTACATGTTAGGCTTGTTAATTCAGTAAAATCTTCAATACCAGTTAAATCCTTGATTGAGCTAGAAGAAATTGCTAAATATTTTACTGAGCTAATATTCGAAGTCAGTACTCTTCCGTCTTTTACATCATCCAATTCTAGAGAAATTAGTTTTGCTTCAAAGTTTTCATCAGGAATAAGCGTATAATTTCTGCAGTCTAAACTAAAATCGGCTTTAACGTCTTTGGTTGTTGTCCACTTTTTAGCGGCAGCAATATCGGCAACCATAATACAGGTTAGCGTTGCGTTGTTTGAACAATTTAAAGTAGTTAAGGCATTATTTTTTGAAAGATCAATAGTAGTCAATGCATTGTTCGAAACGTTTAAGGTTTTTAATGCCATAAATCCTTCTAATCCACGAACGTCGGTAAGCGTACTATTTGAGATATCTAATGTTGTAATGGTGTTAATACTCGAATTTAAAACGAATCCGTTTTTTCCATCAGTATCGATGCCAAGTGCAATAAGCTTGTCCTCAAACGCATTGTTCGGAATTTGGGTTGTCATCGAGCATTCAGTAGCAGTGAAATAATTATGAGCTTGCTTTTTTTCTGACCAGTTTGCATTGGCATAGGTTACATCATCAACACTCACACATCCCAAGAAAGGGTTTTCAGAAAAATCTAAAGTGTTTAATTTGTTGTTATTGCCGTTTTTTAGGTTTAGAGTAGTCAATTTGTTTCTCATAAAGTAGAAACTAGAAAGTTTCACAACTTTGCTTAAATCTAAATTTTCCAATTTATTGTTTTGGCAATCTAGACTGTATAATTTGATGTTTTTGCCTAAATCTAAATTTTTTAACTGATTATAGCTACAATAAAGATTAGTCAACTCGATGTTTTTGGTTAAATCGAGAACTTTAAGCAGATTTGATTTGCAATCTAAATTTCTCAATTCTGTATTATTGCTTAATTCTAAAGTTGTGATCTGGTTATTGTTACATCTTAGATTGGTCAGTGCTGTGTTTTTGCTTACATCTAAGTGAGTTAATTCATTACTATCACATTCCAAACTTGTTAATGCTGTAAAATCCTGAATTCCTGTTAAGTCTTTGATACCGATACGCGACAAGTATATTGATTTCAATTTGTTTATTTTTGAAGTCAGTACTTTTCCATCTACGACATCGTCTAATTTTTGTTTTACTAATTCGCCTTCAAATTTGGCATCAGGAATTAAGGTGTAAACATTACAATCTAAACTAAAATTTGCTGTAGCGTCTTTTTTTACTGTCCAATTAGTCGATGCCTGTGCAATATTAACAACCTGAATACAAGAAAGAGCGGTATTGCCTGTACAGTCTAAAGTTGTAAAAGAATTAGCCTTAGAAAGATTGATGCTTTTTATTAGGTTGTTCGAACAATTTAAAGAGACTAAAGCTGTAAATCCTTCAAGTCCTGTCAGATCCGTGATGGAACTGTTAGCAACATTTAATGTTGTTACAGAAGCAATGCTTGAATTTAATACAACTCCGTTTTTACCATCGGTATCGATTCCAAGGGCAATTAGTTTATCTTCAAACGTAGCATCAGGAATGGCTGTGATAAGCGAACAATCATATGGCGTAAACAATGGGTATGTTTCGTTCTGATTATTCCATTTAGATTTTATATAAGCTACATCGTCAACAATGACGCAAGAAAGGTCTCTATTGTAAGCGAAATTCAAGTTGGTCAAAATGGTATTTTTACCATTTTTAAGGTTTAGTTTAGTGAGCGAATTATAATCACATCTAAGATACGTTAAAGCAACATTTTTACTGACGTCGAGACTAGTTAGTTTATTATTCCAGCATTCCAAATATGTCAAAGCCGTATTATTACTCACATCTAAATTGGCAAGTTGATTATTATAAACTGTAACACTAGTTAAGGCCGTATTTTTGCTTAAATCGAGTGAAGTGATTTTATTAACGCATAAACTCAGGTTTTTTAAAGCTGTGTTTTTTGTCACATCCAAAGCCGTCAATTGGTTGTTGTCGCAATTGAGACTGGTCAGAGCTGTATTTTTACTGAAATCTACAGCGGTTAGAAAGTTAGAATCACAACGCAGATCAGTCAAAGCAATAAAATCTTGAATTCCAGTTAAATTTTTAATAGAACTGCTTCTAAGATTTAATAATTTAAGCGTATTGATTTTTGACGTCAATACTCTTCCGTCGGCAACATCATCAATTCCTAAACTGATCAGTTTGGCTTCAAAATAGGTGTCGGGAATACTCGTATATTGCGCAAAAGCATTCAATCCTGTAAACAGGAGTATGAGTAAAAGCAATTTATTTTTCATAAATGATTGATTTGTTTAAAGCTCCGCAATTTTACAATTTATCGGATTTTTAGAAATCATCATTTATAGTGATTTTTACGCTGGAAAGTAACTTGAGATTTTTATATAAAAATCTTTATTTGAATGTTTTAAAATCATTTAAAAACTTTGCTGATAATTTTTCCAATTTCAACAAAATCATCATGATTGCTTACTGAACGTTTTTCTATTTCGGTTTCATTTACCGCGGTGTAAGGATAAATCAACAGATAATTATTGGAGCTGAAATTAGCATTAAGCAATTCCGGAACTTCTCTCATTTGATTAAAATAAGATTTCATTCCTCTGTCTGCCATTAAGATAACGAGTCCCTCGTTACTGCTGATAGACATTGCGGCTTGTTCTGCTTCTCGCCATGAATTAATAACATTGAAATGCGCTTCAATAGGGTCTTTTTTGACAATGCGTTCCAAAATCTTTATGGTATTTGCAGTTGCATAGAAAAACATTTCTGCGCCTGAATTTTTACTGATATTCCATACTCTGAGCAATGAATGGAAAAAACCAGGTTCTTTTTCGGCATCAGAAGGAATAAGGACTGTATAGCTTTTTACAGTAGCGATTGGTTGTGCCGCATGATAAATGATTACATTGCTCTTTTTATTTTGCAGATAACCCTTATGAAGGTTGTAGATAAAAGAAGGAGAAAAGCCTTTTTCATTTTCCAATCCAATAACAAGATCTGAGATGTTTTGTTCTTTAATAACATTGCTAATTCCTTTTACCACATCATTATCATGTCTTATAATCGGTATGATTTTGCTGTCTGCGGCGGCTCCCATTTTTACGGCAGAATCCAAGAGCATTTCTGCATTTTTAGAAGAAGATTCATTTATTTCTTCATTAATGACGTTAACCGCTGCAATATCAGATCCGCTGGTTTTAGTTTTGATAAGAAGTCCGAGATTGACCATTTTCTCGACCGTATTTTCATTGCTCAGTGTCAATAGGATGCGATTGTTTTCTTCGCTTTCTCCAGATACGGTATTTTCTTTTTCTTTTTCTGCTATTTTTTGAGCAGAAGCCATCGATATAAACGAAGAGATGGTACACGAAATCAGAATCAGTAATATACTGCCGTTAAGCACGTGTTCATTCAATAATCGGACAGGTTCTCCAGCTTCATTTTCGCTAAGGATTATATTGTATCCCACCATGACAGAAGCAAGCGTTGCGGCTGCAGACGCCGCGCTCATTCCAAATATTATTCGACCTTCTTCTTTCGTAAATTTAAAAGTTTTTTGAGTAGCAATTGCTGCCAGATATTTACCGCCAATAGAAGCAATCAGCATGATAGAAGCAACGCCGAGTGTTTCATAGCTTTTAAAGAATGCCTTAAAATCAATCAGCATTCCAACGCTAATCAGAAAGAAAGGTATAAAAATGGCATTACCAACAAATTCAACCCTGTTCATCAGAGAAGAGGTATGCGGAATCAGTTTATTGAGTGCCAAACCAGCAAAAAAAGCGCCAATAATAGCTTCGACTCCGGCAAGTTCTGCAAGTAAAGAAGCCATATAAATCATTACCAGTACAAAAATGTATTGCGAAATTTTGTCTTGCACATTTTTAAAAAACCATCGTCCTATAATTGGAAAAACAATCAAAACAATCAAAACGAAAAGAATCATTGACACAGAAAGTTTTACCCAAAAAGCTGTTCCTACTTCTCCCTGCGACATACCCACAACTACTGCCAAAACGAGCAGAGAAAGCACATCGGTAATCATGGTTCCTCCAACCGTTATATTTACAGCCAGATTACGCGATATACCGAGCGAACTTATCATCGGGTAGACGATAAGGGTATGCGATGAAAAAAGACTCGCAAAAAGCACCGAGCTCAGAATGCTGAATCCTAGAATATAATAACCGCCCACAAGACCTAAAATAAACGGAACTGCAAAAGTGTATATCGAAAAAGTAATGCTTTTCCATTTATTCTTTTTAAAGTCACTCATATTAATTTCTAGCCCTGCCAGGAACATAATATAAAGCAATCCTGTAGTTCCCGTTACTACAATACTGCTGTCTCGTGATAAAATATTAAAGCCATTTGGCCCAACTACCGCGCCTGCAATTAAGAGTCCCAAAAGATGCGGCACTTTTATTTTATTGAGTAAAAGCGGTATGCAGAGAATGATGATAAGTTCAAGAAGAAACTTTAACAAAGGGTCTTCAAGAGGAAACGTAATATGTTGTATGCTTAGAAACATGGTTTATTTTTTTGGAGCAGAAGAAAGTTCGATTGAAAATTTTACAAGACAGCCGTCTCGACCTGTGATGGTTTGTGTGCCTTTAATTACTTTCTTATTGAAATTATCCAAAACAGCATTGATTTTAACGTTTCCAGAATTCAGGCTGTCTGCTATAAAGCTCAACTCTGCCTTGTCAGAAATATAGTCGGCTCGCAAAATTCGTTTCAACTGGTTGTTGTCCAGAATTTTTACTAGAGCACCAAGACTGTCATTTTCAAAAATCCATTTTTCGGTGCGCTGGTCGCCAATTACATAGGTGCTGCAAGAAGATTCTCTGCAAATCAATCTTCCGTTCCAGCTTCCTTTCAGACTGTCTGGCCAGACTCTTGAATAAGAAGTGTCAGATTTTATTGAATCTTCCAACAGTACGCTGTCGCGAAATTTAAGCAGGTTTTTATAGTCTTCTTCTTTTGCCGAAAATTCTTTTTCCCTAAAAAGAAGCTGTTTTTCTCGGGCTTCTAAGTCCTTTTCTTTTCGACCGCAGGACATCAGCAGTAATATAGTTAAAAGTAGTATAGTTCTCAAAACAGACATAATAATTGATTTATACCTCAAGTTATTAAAATAAGATGACCCCTGAAAGAATTAGTAAGTTTTTTTAAGGTTTTAAATATTTTTGAGAAGCTTTTTTAATTTTTAAGTTCAGCTCTAGAGGCAATTAAACGGAAAAGAGGTTCGTATTTTTTTAATTGAAATTCGAGATCCTCATCTGGTTCGGCTGGACCGATACTTCCTTGGAGACAATACAATTTTTGATCTTGAACGAGCATAAATTGCAGCATTCTAATTTTCATATTTTCATTTTGATAAGTTAATGACTCCTCAACTTCTATCATAAAGGCAGGCATGTCATCAATTGTCATGGCTTCAGTACGAATTACATTCGTTTCTGGAGGAAACAAAGATGAAATTGATTTTTCTGTCAGCTTAATGTTGTGCAGTTCTTTAGGCAAATCATACACTACAATGAGTATTTTTTCATTTCCATTACCAAAATAGCTTGTAAATTGCTGAATTGTTTCGGGCATTTCAGCTTCTTCGGCAAGCCAGCTTTTTGGGATTGGGATTTTTAAAGAAATCTCCTCTGCTTTAGGATGGTTTTTAGTAGAAAAAAAATCTACATGACCGTCAGTAATTTCCTGATGCGGGGCGTCATGATATTTGAACGATAAAATTCCTTTTGATACCGATTCATTATTGATGTAATTGGATCTTTCCTTTACTTTTAAAAGAAAATCGTGTGCATATTTTTCTTTCTCGATCGGATGTAAAAATTGCAGCTGTAAAAGAGAGTCGATACGATTGTGCAGCGAATCTAACTCATTGCTGCTAAGTTCTTGTTTTAAGAACTGCGTAATATTATTTTCGGCTTGCCCAAAAACAGTTTTGAGATTTTTTTCTATAGCTGTAACATGGGGCTGTAATTGCGGAAACTGCACAGCAACTTTCTGAAGAGCCGTATTTTGCCCTTTAAGAAATGCATAAGTCTCAATAGCAAACGTAACTTTTGGGTCGTTAATTTCTTCCTGTGAAAAGCACAGAATCGGAAATAGGAGATATAAAAACGGTGCAATTCTTTTCATTTTGTCGTGATGTAAAAAATTTCTTCAAAATTGTTAATTAAGAATAGTTGTATTTTACAAGATTCGCCCTCAAGGTTACACAATTTCCATTCGCCGAAAAAAGTACAAGAGAAGTTTATCTGATTTTCGAATCTATAAATTCGTTCAAAATAGTGTGAGTAGAACGTTCAATATCGCCTGCAATTAAATCTGGAGTGTTTAGCAGATAATTGTCTACAAATTCAAAAACAGCTTTTTCGGTTTCGTTAAATCTTTTTGCAGTGTCCTGTTCACCAGAAGCGTTATAGCTAAATTCAATAAAAGCCTTTAGTTCGGATTCGAATTGAAGTATTAAATCATTCATTTTAAATTAATAATTTAAGTTACAGTTTAATTGATGTTTATATTCTGAAGTTGTACTTCGAATTTTCCCCAATATGGATTTTCCGCCATTTGCGAATGTCCGATAACTAAAATATAAAAGCCTTTTTGCTTGATGTCTATTTTAAGATCCGATTCAAATGGATCATCTGAAGTTTTATCGGGAAAAATAATCTGATTAAAACGAATATTGGCTTTCTCTTCAGGTGTGATAATTTTTCCAATCAATTGGCTAGGATATTCATTAGAAAACTTGACGTATATTCTTGAATGAATGGAATCAATAGAACCTTCGGCTGTAAATTGATTGTTTTTATTTTTATATTTTAAAAATAGAGTATCGTTTATCTGAAGGTTTTCTTTCTTTATTTCCTTTACAGGATTCGAATCTGTGTGTACATCAGAAGTCTCCATTTTCTTTTGCTGGCAGGAAAAAGAAAAGATCAATATCAGAAGTATAAAAAAAGATTTCATGGTTGTATTTTAAGTAACGATAAGCCAAACTTACGTTAAAACTGCGCTAGAATCGTTACATAATATAATTTGAATTTTACAGCTTTTTGCTGACTGACAGCTTCTTCTGGTAAAGCATTCGTAGACTAAGAATTATTTATCTATGATTTCGAATAACAAATCATATCTTTCTCCTAATTTTTTCTTTAACCTTTGTTTGCTTTTTTTGATAGCATCGGTTGTAACACCCAATAAGCTAGATATTTCGTAATTATTAAGATTTAACTTTTGAAGCATTATTATTTTAAGATTCGACTCTTTTAATTCTGGAAAATTTTCCATTATGGTATTGTAAAAATCACCATGTTGTTTTATGAATTCTCTTTTAAAGGCATTCCAATTTTCATCGGTCATCAAGTGAGAGCTCAATACTTCCTGAAGTTTTACTTTTTCTTCTTCAGATTGTATCGAAGTAGAGCTCTTGATTTCTTCAAGCTCATTTTCTAAAATAGAAATCTGCTTGTTTTTGTTTTTCAGATATTCGGCATAAGTACTTATATCGGTGCTGGCATCGTTAAGCTTTTGTTCAAAAAGCAGCCTGTCATTTTGTAGTTTTAATCTTTTTTCCTTTAATTTTTTATTTAAAGAATAGTAGAGAACAAAACTTAAGGAAAGAGTTAAGATTACTATTATAATATAGATTTTCTTAGTTCTTTCTCCTTCTTCCAATTGTAACCGAATTTTTTCGGTATCATTTTCATATTTCTCTTTCTGGATAAGCCAATGAGACCTTTGCAATACAGTATTACCATTTGTATTGAGCAGATATTCCTCAATTTGCTTAAGCTGACGTCTCAATAATAATTCTTTTGAAAGATTTTTGCCGTTTAAAATGCTAAGTTTTAATTCGATTACCTCTTTTAATGAACTTCTGTAATACGATTTAGAACTTGCAATTTCTCCAGCTCTTTCTAGTATCTTTTCAGTTGTAGAAGTGTCTTTTAATTTTAAAAGAATTCGAGCCAATAAAATAGAGGCATACATTTCATTCTTCTCAATTTTAAATTTTTGTGAATACTGAATATCTTGTTTTAAAAAGCGGATAGCATCGTTTAGATTTCCTTTTTCTTCATAAACGAGCGCTTTATCGCCTAATATTTTGGCATATCTCACGCTGTCGCCTACTTGTAATGCAATGTCTTCAGATTGATCAAAATAATGAAGCGCATTTGACAAATCCTTATTTCTGAAATAACAGTTGCCGATTGCATTTAAAACACCCGCAGATTCCGAAGAGCTTTTTTGCATATACTGCATGGATTTTTTGTAATAGCTAATAGCAGAATCGTCTTCTACCGTAGACATGATCCATCCGAAGAATTTAAAAGTTTCGTGAGGGAAAATCATTTCCGAAGGATCAACCAGGTTGCTTTCATCCATTGTTTTGAGAACAATGGGTATCAGTCTATCAATCTGGCAATAGAAATATAAATATTTGGAATAATTTAGTTGAGTCCAGATAATAAAGGCAGAATCGTTTAGCTTTTTGGCCTCTTCAATAGATTTTAGATAATATTGCTCGCTTCGGCTATTTATCTTGTCGAAGAATGCAGAGTAGCCGTTTGCCAGCAACGCATTGTATAAAATTTGTGATTTTTTGGAAGAAGATTTTTTTAAAAAAGACAAACGTTTTTTGAGTTCAATCGTATCTTTTTTGCTATTATTTTCTTTACTGATAATAGTTTCGATATCCTTAAGTGAATCAACAGAAGAGATTGATGATTTTTGAGCGCGCAATTCTACAAAAAAAACAACGGCAGATAAAACAAAAAAGAATCTAATTTTTTTTGCGCAGGAAATCATTTGAATTTGGGGCTTTTAGAGGCTGCTAAACTATAAAAAATATATGTTTTGTTAAAAAAAGTTTTAACATATAACTAAATTATTTTTAGACTGGAGATTTGGAGGTTTAAATATAAAATTTTTCTTATATGATGAGGGATTTAAAAGGAATTCGAAAAAAACAGGATTTATTTTTCTTGTACGATATTTCTAATAAATAAAATTAAATGGATTGTTGTCGAATTTCGGGCTCTTGGAACTTTTAAATTTCAGTTTTGCAATGTTTAATAAATACCGATAAAAAAATGTGCTGCTTAAGTTTTTGAAAATTAAGTTTTTGGTTTTTTAGAATCTCTAATTTGTCCTCGTTTTGTCCCTCCTTATTATTTAGTTAATCATTTTTTTTGAAATAATTTCGGCGTTTGCTACAAGATGCGAAAGATCTTGATTACTCTGAATTATTAATTATTTAAATGATATCTATGAAAACAAAATTACTCTTAATGTTATGTCTTTTTTGTGCATCAATTTCAAATTATGCCCAAAGCTCAGCTTCTCAATCGGGAATAGCCGTGCAGGGTATCGCCAGAGATGGTAACAACACGGCTATAGTTAATCAGGATATTACTTTAACCTACACGCTTTATTACTTAAATAGTTCAAGCAACCCGGTGACTGTTTATACGACAGCTAAAGTTTTAAAAACAGATGCATTTGGTGTTTTTTCTGACGTAATAGACCCAACATCAGTAAGCAACAGTTTATTTGCGAATAATGCTGTTTACCTAAAAATAGAAAAAGGCTCTGATGTTATTTCTAATGAAAAACTACATCACGTACCATACGCTATTGCTGCTAACAATGGTGTTCCGACAGGTTCAATTATGCCATTTATTGGAACTGTTGCTCCAGATGGATGGGTACTTTGCAACGGAGCGGCTCTTCCTTCAACTGCTACAGCTTTGATTGCATTGCTTGGTAGTAATAACGCACCAAACCTACAGGGTATGTTTTTAAGAGGTACTGGCACAAATTCTCTGAATAATCAGGCTGGGCCAGCTTTAAAAACAACACAAAATGAAGAGCTGAAGAGCCACTTGCATGGAAAAGGTACATTAACTACCCAAACAGCTGGTGATCATAACCATGGTGATGGAAATTATGATAAACTTTTAAGTATTACTAGAGATAATACACTTAGTGCAAAAGATTATGATAATGAAGGAATTCAGCCAGATCTTGGTACTGTAAAACCATTGTTAAATGCAGGTAGTCACACTCATATAATTTCAGGAGAAACAGCTTCTACAGGAGGAAACGAGACTCGTCCTGTTAACTATGGTGTAAACTATATCATCAAATTATAAAGCTGTAATTATGAAGAAAATAATTGCAGTTCTCGGAATGTTTGTTCTGGGAATGGGACTCTATGCTCAAAATAACACTGGAGCTAAAGTAGTACCCGTTTCGCAGGCTATTCAAAAAAATGGCTTCAACATACAGGTTGGACTTCCTTTTTTGGGACAAAAAGCTGAAGCACGAAAAGCTACAGATTCTGTTTATATACGTTTTCCATGGAGTATTTTGTATCTATACCAAACATTTGCAGAAGAATCTTTTAATGTTTCAAAAGGTTTTTATGGAGATAAGGTTTTGATTTCTTGGAATTTAAGAGCCAATCAAAATTTGGTAAAAAACATCAAAATCTATAGAAGGGTTTATACTGAGGCGGGAAATCTTCCTTATAATTTAGTAGTAGGTCTTCCTTCTACCGAAACGGTATATGAAGATAAATATGTAGAAGGAGGTGTTTTGTACGAATATAAAGTAGAAGCGCAAGGAATTAGTGACATTCCTCAACTTTACAGCACCTATATTACGGGCATTGGATACAGAAATCCTACAGCAGTTGTAACTGGTAATATTAGCTACAAAGGCGGAAACCCTGTTAAAGATGTGGTAGTTACGGCAACTCCAAATGGCAGCGGTGCTGTTAAAGGAAGCAGCTTGAATATTCCTGAATCTGGTTTTGTAGACCTAAGAGGATTAAGCACAACTATTTCAACTGCTGCTACTTTTGAGGCTTGGCTAAAACCAAATGGTGCTTATACAAGTGATTCAGATAAAGCGATTCGATTGTTTAACCTTTCGAGTTCGAAAAGTACAGCTAATCTTGATGTTACTGTAAAATTAAATCCAGTTGCTAAATCACTCGATGTTACTATTGGCAATAATACCTATAGATTAAACAATTATTTTCCTTCGGGTAATTTAAACTCAAGAGGAAATGATTTACTGATACCTGTTTCAGAATTCAATAAATCATTCGTTCACTTTTCTGTTGTAATTAATGATAATCAAGTTCCATTATTATACATTAATGGAAGGCAGATTACACAAGCATATGCAACTGAAGCCGACAGTAAATTAAAAGGTGTTGATGCCTCTTATACTGCTCCTTATTTTAGTGCTGTAATTCCAACCGGTACTGTAAGTCTTTCTGGTGTGACTTGGGACAATGCTAAAGTGGGTGGAGGAAAATCAAGTTACATCGACGAAATCAGAATTTGGAAAGCGGCATTAGAATCGTCTGTCATTAGAACAGATTATTCGAGATTTATAAGCGGAAACGATTCTAGACTTGTCACTTACCTAAGAGCCAATGAAAAAGCAGGAAGTTTTGCTTACGATTTGTCTCGAAGTGGTTTTACTTATAATGAAAATCACGGTAAACTTTGGGATGCCAATACAGCAGTAGACAAAAAAGTTTTATGGGCTACAGAAGCCGATAATTACCCGACAACCTCTCAATTAGGAGTTTTAGGAGTAACTGATGCTAAAGGAAATTATCAAATCAGCGCGATTCAGTATTCGGGTTCAGGAGAATCTTATAACATTACTCCAATGTACGGTCAACATAAATTTGAGCCGAACCAGCAATTGGTTTATTTAGGACTGGGTTCTGAGGTAGTTAATAAAATTGATTTTGTCGATCAATCTTCGTTTAGTTTCAAAGGTGTTGTAGCTTATGATACTCACCTCGTTTTTAAATCTTATGCGGAAGTGGATGGTCGGAAAGCAGAAAATACGATTGCGGGAGGTGCTAATATTCTTGACGAAGGCTATAACTATTACGAAATTAAGGGAGAAAAGTTTCCTAAAGCTAAATATAGGAAAAATGACAATCGAACTCCTACAGATAAATCAGACGATTATTTAGATCGTTATGCTTCAATTTATACCGTCGGAGCGAATGTCTACATCGACGGAAATATTGTTCTAGATGCCAATAACATCCCTGTAGTTACAGACGATAATGGTTATTTTGATGTTAGTGTTCCTATTGGAAAACACTATATAACCATCAAAAAAGACGGACACCAATTTGTTTATAATGGACGTTTTCCAGCAGCTACAAGTGAATTTAAAGAGTTTTTTGAAGATTCTAATGAGCCTGTTTATTTTGTAGACAATACCAAAGTTACTGTTGTAGGTAAAGTTGTAGGAGGTTCTGTAGAAGCTGAAAAAACAATTGGTTTTGGAGGCGATGGTGTTGTAACCAAAACTATTGTTGATTCTGGAATTACAAAAAATCTTGAAGTAAGTTCTAAAAACAACATTGGTCAAGCTAATTTTACATTAGGTTATGCACCAGTTGGCGCTAGTGTTACACCTTATACAAGATTTACTTATACTACCAATAAAGAATCGGGAGAATACAGAGTTGCGGTAATGCCTTTAAAATATAATCTAGAAGCAAATGATTTGGTTATTGAAACCAATTCAGGGATTCCTTTATTAAAAGCAGGAACTACTGAAACATTTGATTTTTCTGAAATTCCGGTCACTAAAACTCCTGAATTTAAGTATAAAGAAAACAATGTAGAAAAAACCTTGTCTGGAACGCCGTATCATTACGAAAAAAGTTTTACGTATCGATCAACTCCGGTATTGCAGGTTATCGAGCAGACTTCTGATAAAACTATCGATGTTGCCGGAACAAAAGTATCTACAGAAAACTTTGCAAAACCAATTTATACGCAATTTATGGCGTACAAAATTGTGATGAATCGTTTTGAACGTTATAGCAATAATGATTCGGGAACTGCTGTAGAAGTAAAAGTTCCTGTAACAGATGGTGAATTGGTAAAAACAAACAACATCGCTTTGCCAGATTCAGAAACAATCACAGCAGACGGAAGTACTTTGACATATTCATTTAAAGGTGGTATTCCATCTATAACACCTCCATTTGAAATAAAAAGTACTTTAAAATACCGTTTAAACGAAGTAGATTACCCAGTTGAGAATTTTAATGATACTGGAATCATTTTAGGTGGAAAAGCAGACGGAAGCCAGACTTTTGTAACTGCAGCGCCAGATGTTCCTGCTATTATTTTAAGAGACCCGCCGGGTTCTAATAGTTTTGCTTCGATTGAATCAGGTGAAAGTATTTCGTTTACATCTGAATCTTCTTTTGCACATCAAGAAGGAGTAGAAGAAGAACTTACGATTGCAGGAGGAATGTATTTTGAGCTTCAAGGAGGTTTAGTACCTACACCAAAAGTAACAATAGAACAACAAAACTCAGCAGTTACGGGAATGTCGCTGTCTAATACTTCTCAAGATGGTAAGACAGTAACAAGTACGTACACTTTTAGTAAAGCGATTTCAACCAGCGATGCTTCTGACTATGTAGGTTCAGATGGAGATTTATATATCGGAAACTCAAAAAACATATTTTACGGTTCGTACGATAATATTGAAACCTCTAAAACAATACCTCAAAAGTTTGTAAATGGTCGCTCTATGCCTTTGGATGCAAGCGAATATATCAATTTGGGTACGTCAAATGCTCCAGTTTATATCAGCAAGCAAAAGGCGCTTAGTTTTGTAGATAAACCGACTGAAACATTCTTTATCTATTCGCAAAAACACATTTTGACGACTTTGATTCCAGAGTATGAATTGTTTATTACCAACAATTTGAATGGACCAGATCCTAACTCTGCAGCGAATAAGCAAAAGCGAGAAGAATACGAAGAGAAGATTAGATTATGGCGAAAAGTAATTTTAGATAACGAAAAAGTAAAATATGCAGCAAAAAATGATCGTGCTGCTTATAAAACGGGCTTAACAGCTGTAGTCACAAACTTTAACAATCAAGTAAAGGGAGTTTATGACGGTACTAGCGATCCTGCCGCAAAATCAAGATTGACCAATCAGCTTACGCAGTCAAATGAGATTAAAAATATGCTTGGATCAGAATTTGAGAAAAACGTTTCTTTTGATGCTGGTTTAGGATCTTATTCTCGCAGTGTAGAGACAAGTGTGGTAGCTGCAACTACTACTTCATACAATTTGGTTATTGATCAGTCGGTCGCTGCAATAATAGGTTTTGAAGTAAATAAAGTAGGAATGGAAGCTAATACAAAAGCATTCTTTCAACAAGATATCAATTCATCATTATCTAAAGAAAAAGCAACAACGACTAACATCAGTTATACTTTCAAGGATAATGACAAAGCCAACTTTTTAAGTGTAGATGTTGTCAACTCTTTTGACGGTAACGGTCCAATTTTTATTACCCAGGGAGGAAGAACTTCTTGTCCGTATGAAGATGCAGAACAAACTCATTTCTATAACAAAAGCCAGTATAGCAATACGGCAACTGTAATTAATGAATTGCCTGAAGATAAACGTGAAAAATTAAGTTTTGCTACTCAAAAAGTAGAAGTTCCTGTGCTTGCAGTAACAGATAATGATGTTGCGAATGTTGTAGAAACTAAAAACGCTGAGTTTGAATTAAAACTTCAAAACAATAGTGTATCAGGTTCTGATGCCGATTTCTTATTAGTCGTAGACAATACAACTAATCCAAATAATGCAATTATTAATATTGAGCCAAATGGAACCATTGTTCACGTGCCTTATGGAAGAGAAGTCATTTATAAATTGACATTAGGTAAATCTATTTCAGATATTTATGATTACAAGGATATAAAAGTACGATTACAGTCATTATGCGACGGTTCAGATGTGAGCTCAGAAGTATTAGTTTCGGCTAGTTTCGTTCCGTCATGTTCAAGCGTAACGGTAAACGCACCTTTGAACAACTGGGTGTATAACAGAGAAAAAGCTTTTAATACTGATGGAACAACTAAACCGTTGGCAATAAACTTGAATGGATACAACACCAAGTTTAAAAGTTTCAAGAAAATAGATTTGGAGTATAAGTTAGCTACAAGTCCAAACTGGATTCGTTTGCATACCTATTACGGTACGACTGAATTTTATGATGAGGCTGTGAGAAATAATGAAACTCAGATTTCATCTATTGGCGCTGCAGCAAGTTTGGCTTACAATTTTGATATTGCTGGTCTAAAGTTAGCAAACGGAACTTATCAAATTAGAGCTAGAAGCACTTGTACGAATGATACAGAATTCATCTCTGAAGTTATTACAGGATTGGTTGATCTAAGTGCGCCTCAGTTATTTGGCACGCCTCTTCCGACAAACGGGATTTTAAGTGCGGGCGAAGATTTGAAGATAAGCTTTAACGAAAATATTTTCTACAATTCTGCAGTTAGTACAATCGAAATTAAAGGGCAGACCAATCAGTTAAAGATCGATCATAATGTGAGTCTGCGTTTTGAAGGCAGCAATAATACAGCAGTAATCAATAACCCTAGAATCAGTTCTGGAAACTTAAGTCTTGAATTCTGGTTGAATAACGAAACTAAGGCGTCAAGCGCTTCTATTGTTTCGCAAGATAGCGGTTTAAACATTGGTTTAAATAACGGAAATATTTCGTTCACATTAGGTGATGTTACCGTACAAGGAGGTTTGAAAAATGATAATTTATTTCATCATTATGCCTTTACTTACGACAGCAGCAATGGTGATTATAGAATTTTTGAAGATGATGTTGAAATTGGTTCGAAAGGCGGTAAAGCCAATACACAATTTGCCAACAACAACGCTTTGGTAGTTGGAGGAAATACGTTTGTGGGAAATATGCACGATCTTCGTTTATGGAATAAAACAGTAAGCAGAGAAGATGCTTACTCAAAAATGTATTCTAAAATGATGGGCAACGAAGCAAATCTGGCTGGCTATTGGCCAATGAACGAAGGAAGAGATGCTTTAGCAAAAGATTTGGCAAGATTTAAACATGCAACCGTAAATACTTCCTGGGATATCAAACCAAAAGGAACTTCATACGATTTTAACAACGGACAATATCTGGTTATGGACAATGTAAATTTTGTTCAGCTAACTAAAGAAATGGACGCTACTATGGAGTTTTGGATCAAAACAGGAACTTCGCAAGAAGCTACTATTTTCTCAAACGGAAAAGGTGACGGTTCAGATGTGATTCAAAGCAACGGATTATCTAATAAATGGTCTGTAGATATGAATACTTCTGGTAATCTTTTATTGAAAAGTGAAGGACAGTCTTATGTTTTAACAACAAAAGGACTTTCAGACAATGCATGGCACCAGGTAACTTTATTGTTCAATAGAGTGGGATCTTTGAGAACTTATGTAGATGCTAAATTAGTGTCTTCAAACCAGATGACAGCTATTGGAGGTTTCTCTGGAAATAAAATTTGGCTTGGAGCAAGAGGTGCAAGAGATCTTGCTGGAAAAGAAACAGTCGATCGAGTTTTTACAGGGAAGATTGATGAATTTCGTTTGTGGAATACACTTCGTAATGTGGAGCAAATAACAAGAGACAGTTATAATGAAGTTGATGTAGAAAGTATTGGTCTATTATTATACTCTAGAATGAATGTTCCAGATCCGGTTACAGCAAACGGACCTAGATATTATCATGCGGACACCAATCAGACTGTAGTGGTAAATAATGCCGTTTTAAGCAGCGGAACTGTGAGGTATTCAACTGATGCTCCTGCTATAAAACCAGAACGTCAGCTGGTTAAATTTGTAACCACAAATGTTATTAAAGATGGCGAAATGATTATTGCACCAGTCATTACAGATTGGGCGTCATTAGAAGGACAGATTTTAGATATTACGGTTCACAGAATGTTTGACAGTGCCAATAATATGCAGGAATCTCCAGTTACTTGGACAGCTTATGTGAATCGTAATGAAGTTAGCTGGTTTGCCGAAGGATACAACGAAATTGTAGATCTTACAAAGAATAGCGGCGAAACCAAAACTTTTGAAATTACATTAGCTAACAAAGGCGGGAAACAACAACCGTATAGCATTAACAATGCACCAAGCTGGTTAACTTTAAGTAAAACAAGCGGCACTTTAGATCCTAACAGTAAGACCACAATCAAGGCAACAGTTGACGAAAATGTGGCTGTAGGTGAGTATCTAGAGAATTTATACTTGCAGACAGATTTTGGCTACGACCAAAAACTACAAGTAAAATTAAGAGTATTAGCTCCAGAACCAAATTGGAATGTTGATCCTACACGTTTTGATTACAGTATGAATATCATCGGAAAAATAAAAGTAGACGGCGTACTGTCTGCTGATTCTTATGACAAAATTGCTGCTTTTTATAATGAAGAAGTAAGAGGATCTGTAAAATTGGTTTACAATGAAGCTTATAAGGAATATTTTGCCTTTTTAACGGTTTACAGCAATGCAAATTCTGGCGAAAATCTGAAATTTAAAATCTGGGATGCATCTCAGGGCAAAATTCTAGAAGCTTCTATAGAGTCTAATCAGTCTATTGTTTTTATGAATAATGAAGTATTAGGAACCTTAAGCAAGCCTTATATTTTTGTCAATTCAGGTTTAGTAGAGCAAGAAATTAAACTGAACAAAGGATGGACTTGGGTTTCTTTAAATACCAACGATGCCAATTTCTCAGATTTGAATGCATTGACGAAAGGTCTAAATTTAGAAACTTCTAACCGTATTTTAAGTCATTCTCCTGCATTGCTGGATACTTATTTTAAAGACAAATCAAATCCTGCAAACAGCGGATGGTCTGGTACAATAAGTGCAAACGGTGGACTTTCTTCTACTAAAATGTACAAAGTAAATGTAACAGAAGAGCAGACCTTAAAAATTAAAGGAAAAAATGTGGATGTTGCGACATGGAGTTTCCCAATAAAAGAAGAGTGGAACTGGCTTGCTTATCCTTTGGCATCTAACCAAACGACAAATGAGGCTTTGGCGTATTTTGATGCTGCAGATGGAGATGTTGTCAAATCTCAAAATCTGTTTGCAATTTATGATCCAATCATCGGATGGAACGGAACTTTAAAATACTTAGAAGCTGGTAAAGGTTACATGATCAAGTCAAGTAAACAGCAGACTTTTAAATATCCTGATAATTTGGAGAAAAGCAAAACCGGAAAATCGGCTTCAAATAATACACAGGAAGAAATCGCATCAGAGTTTACAACGTATTCACAAAATATGAATGCTGTTGTTTTGCTGCCACAAGGATTTGATGAATTGTTTGTCTACGATTCAAAAGGTGTCTTGAAAGGTAAAGCAAGAAATCAGATCATAAATGGAAAAGAATTGAGTTTCATAACCATTTTTGGAGATGATGCAGAAAATCTTTCATTTGCTCTGGGAGACGGCTTTTCAACAAAAACGACTTCAAAATCATTCACTTTTAAAGGAAATGAAGTGTTAGGAACCATTGCTGATCCGGTTATTTTAGAAGAAGTTTCTTCAGTTGGTGGAAACAGCATTTATCCAAACCCTTTTGGTGCAATTTTGAACATAGAATTGAATGCCGCTAAAAAGCAGGAAGTAAACATTCAGCTTTATTCCGTAAATGGTCAGTTGGTATTCAGTCAAAAGACTATCGTTGAAAGCGGTAGAAATGTGATTTCAATTTCTCCAAACATAGCACAAGGTGTTTATATTGTTGAGGCTGGAGTTGACGGGAAGCTGGTGAGAACTAAAGCGATCAAAAATTAAAAATCAATAATTGAGCTCCTAAAACAGCTGTCAAAGTTTGTTTTAGGAGTTTCTAATCAATTAAAAATGAGAAATTATATCCATATAACACTATTGCTTTTTATACTTAGCAATACTGTATTTGGCCAATCGCCAGACTGGTCAGTAAATGAAAATAAATTTCAATATACAATGTCATTCGAAGGTTTCCTCAATGTTGATGGAAAAGATTTAACGGATACTAAAGACAAGCTCGCTGCTTTTGTAAACGGAGAATGCCGCGGAATTGCCAGCCCAATTTATGTACAAACAGAAAAAAAGTACATGGTTTATTTGACTGTTTTTTCTAATACAGATAATGAAGTTGTCAGTTTCAGAATCTATGATTCGGCAAATAATGTTGTTAAAAATGTAGAAAAGACAAAGGTATTTGAAAACAACAAGCACTATGGAGATTTGTTTCAGTCGTATAGTTTTGCTAGTCCTGCCTTAAAAAGTGAAGCCGAAATTACAGATTTTAGCCTTAAGGATTTGAAGACAGCAAAAGTTGTTCAAGGCTCGCAGATAACGCTTTATGCAGGTAAAGGAATCAATGTTTCGACTTTAAACGCTTTGTTCGATTTAAGTCCTGGAGCCAAATTGTTTATCGGAACATCAAATAAAATTTCAGGATCAAATAGTATCGATTTTACGAATCCGGTGCAGTTTCAGGTTCTTTCTCAAGATCAATCCGTCCTAAAACAATGGACGGTTACGGTTAAATTAGGTACTGCATTATTTTACAAAAAAGATGCAGTATGTTATGCTGGTGGTGTAATCAAAGTTTTATACGATGAGAATGAAGTAGCCACTGAGTTGACAAAAGATGGTGTCAAAATTCTTACTCAAAACATACAGAATGGCCAGACAGTTTTTAACAATTTGGAAGCTGGAAAATATAATGTTAGTGTAGGCGGTACTACTAAAGAGATAGTTATAAATCAAAAACAACAATAATGAAAAATAAGCAATACTACATTTTGATTTTAGTCATGTTCGTTTTCTTAGGTTGTTCAGAACATGAAGAAACAGAAATTTATGTCCAAAACATTTCTTTTGTTCACGCTGATGGTTCAAAAATAGCAGAAAATGAATGCATCAATCCTAATGTAAAATACGGAATAAAGGTCGAAACAAATTTTGTCGATGTTAATAGGCCTTTTAGAGTAGATTATTCTGTAAATGGAGTGGTATATACAATGACTTTTACGATCAATACCTCACAGGTCAATCCGATTACCTTGACTAATGGTGAAAATGCCGCTCAAATTATAGGAACCAATTATAAGGCTACTTTAAAATATGTTGAGCAGGGAGATTTTGAACTTGTAGAATAAACACATAACGTTTGCATTTAAGATTGAGTCGTCAAATTATTGACGGCTCTTTCTTTTTTTTTTTTTGAGTTTAAATGGTTTTACAATTCAAAAAAGCAATTTTAGATACAGCTTATAGACTTTTCAAAGATTTAACACATATGTCTTGCGACAAATGCTTAATGTTAATATTTTTGTGCTGTGCGAAAAATTTGCCTGTACATATTAATCCTTTTGATCAACTTTAATAATTGCTTTTTTGGGCAATTGTCAAAAGTGCCTGTTCTTGTACAGCATTATATGGAACATCAGGAAAGATCAGGCGGACTCGATTTTACAGATTTTATCGCTATGCATTATTTAGGACAAGACATTAATGACAATGACGACGACCGGGATATGCAACTTCCTTTCAAAAAAGTAGATCCACATTCGCAACATATCGTTTTTATACCTAATAGAGTATATACTTCAACACTATCTTTCATACCATTAGATTCTGAATTTGTAAATAATTACAAAACAAATCTTCATACAAATCCTTATTTAGGAAGTCTTTTTAGACCTCCAATTTCATAATTCTTTTTATCGGAAGTAACGATGCCATGCAGTTTTATACCGTGTGAGCATTGCATTTTATTATTCCTCAAAAAGAAAATATGTTAAATAAAATAATCCAATTTTCAGTTAAAAACAAACTGGCGATTGGCATCTTTACATTACTGTGGATTATCTACGGTGTGTTTGAAGTGAGCCGTTTGCCAATTGATGCCGTACCTGACATCACTAATAATCAGGTGCAGATAATTACAACAGCTCCGTCATTAGGAGCAGAAGATGTCGAACGTCTTATTACTTTTCCAATAGAACAAGCGGTAAGCAATATTCCGCAGCTCAAAGAAAGTCGCAGTATTTCAAGATTTGGTTTGTCTGTTGTTTCTATTGTTTTTGATGACGATACAGATGTGTACTGGGCGCGTCAGCAGATTACAGAAAGGCTACAGAAAGTCGAAATCGACGAAAATGCCAATATGCCTGAAATGGCGCCTGTTACAACAGGTTTAGGAGAAATTTACCAATATGTCTTAAAACCACAACCTGGCTACGAAGATAAATATTCTCTAGCCGATTTGCGTACCATTCAAGACTGGACCGTTCGCAGACAGTTGCTAGGAACCAAAGGAATTGCTGATGTTTCTACCTTTGGAGGAAAACTAAAACAATATGAAGTTGCTGTAAATCCTGCGAGATTGAAAGCACAGAATCTAACAATCAGTGATATATTCACAGCATTGAGCAGAAGCAATCAAAACACAGGAGGCGCTTATATAGAAAAAGGCCCGACCGTATCTTATATACGAAGTGTTGGTCTTGCTAAGAAAATTGAAGATGTAGAGAATATTGTCATTAAGACGACTCAAGCAGGAACGCCAGTTTTGGTTAAAAATGTTGCAGACGTAAAATTGTCTTCGGCTATACGTTATGGTGCTTTAACAACAGACGATATTGGTGAATCTGTGGGAGGAATCGTTATGATGCTTAAAGGAGAAAATGCCAGCAATGTTATTGAAAATGTAAAGACAAAAGTCGCCGAGATTGAAAAAATTCTTCCTGAAGGACTTAAAATAGAACCTTTTTTAGATCGTACCAAAATGGTTGATAACGCAATTGGCACAGTCGAACACAATTTGTTGGAAGGCGCATTGATTGTCGTTTTGGTTTTGGTTCTTTTTCTAGGAAATTTAAGGGCTGGTCTTATTGTAGCATCCGTTATTCCGCTTGCCATGCTTTTTGCCATTATTATGATGAATACTTTTGGGGTAAGCGGCAATTTGATGAGTCTTGGAGCACTTGATTTCGGACTTATTGTAGACGGAGCAGTTATCATTGTTGAAGCTATTCTGCATCACCTGCATTCCTCTAAAAAATATCAAGTGATTCATAACATTTCTCAGGAGGAAATGGATAAGGAAGTTCAAGGTTCTGCTTCAAGAATGATGAACGCAGCTGTTTTTGGGCAGATTATTATTTTGATCGTTTACCTGCCGATTTTATCACTTCAGGGGATAGAAGGAAAAATGTTTAAACCAATGGCACAAACTGTCGCTTTTGCTATTTTGGGAGCATTTATTCTGTCGCTCACATACGTCCCGATGGTCAGTTCTTTATTCATCAGTAAAAAAATCAGCCATAGGCTTACTATTTCAGATCGAGTAATGCTCAAATTAGAAGGTTGGTACGAGAAAGCGCTTGCCAAAGCATTAGCAATTAAAAAAAGTATTGTAATTACGGCAATTGCTCTGTTTGGTTTTGCGGTTTTTTTATTTGGTTTAATGGGAGGAGAATTTATTCCGCAACTTGAAGAAGGCGATTTTGCAGTAGAAACCCGTTTGCTTCTGGGAACCAATCTTTCGACTACGACAGAAACGATTGTCAAAATTTCGAAAGCATTAAAGAAACAGTATCCTGAGGTTAAAAAAGTAGTTTCCCGAATAGGCAGTGCTGAAATTCCGACAGATCCAATGCCTATAGAAGGCGGGGATATGATTATAGTTTTAAAGGACAAATCAGAATGGACAAGCGCAGAATCTTTCTCAGAACTGGCCGAAAAAATGGCTAAAACGGTTCAAGAGGTTGCTCCCGGTGTTACGACTGGTTTTCAATTCCCGGTTCAAATGCGTTTTAACGAATTGATGACGGGAGCAAAACAAGATGTTGTCTGTAAAATATTTGGAGAAGATTTACAAAAGTTGGACGAATATTCAGAAAAATTAGGAGCCATAAGTCAGACTGTGCAAGGAACAGCCGATTTATATGTAGAGAAAGTTACCGGAATGCCTCAAATCGTAATCGATTATAATTGGGCAGAAATGGCGAAATACGGATTATATGTACAAGATGTTAATCGAACTGTAAATGCCGCTTTTGCTGGAGCTGTTGCAGGAAATATTTACGAAGGAGAAAAACGTTTTGATCTTGTTGTAAGGGTCGATAACAGTGGAAGACAAGGAATTGAGAATGTAAAAAACTTGTTGATTGCAACGCCATCGGGAGTACAAATTCCGCTATACCAGGTTGCATCTGTTCAGGAAATTGAAGGGCCAAATCAGATTCAGCGAGAAGATGCTAAACGTCGAATCATTGTAGGATTTAATGTTAGAGGTCGAGATGTTCAAAGTATAGTGAATGAATTAGAGCAAAAAGTGAAAGCTCAGATAAAACTAGATCCGGGTTATTATATCACTTATGGCGGTTCTTTCGAAAATTTGCAACAAGCAAAAAGCAGGCTTGGTATTGCAGTTCCAGCCGCCTTATTGATGATTTTCGGACTATTGTATTTTGCTTTCAAATCTTTTAAAGAAGGAATTATCATTTTTACCGCAATTCCATTATCGGCAATTGGAGGTGTTTTTGCGTTATGGATGCGTGATATGCCTTTCAGTATTTCGGCAGGAGTTGGTTTTATTG
Source organism: Flavobacterium procerum (assembly GCF_042431625.1). Taxonomy (NCBI): domain Bacteria; kingdom Pseudomonadati; phylum Bacteroidota; class Flavobacteriia; order Flavobacteriales; family Flavobacteriaceae; genus Flavobacterium; species Flavobacterium procerum. The sequence goes on from NZ_JBHLYW010000019.1 coordinate 88,904, forward strand.
CGCTTTTTGGGGTTGCGGTATTAAACGGAATTGTATTGATATCTGAGTTTAACCGAATTCAAAAGGATGGAGAAATTACCGATCCTTTTCATATTATCATTACAGGAACAAAAAATAGGCTTCGTCCGGTTTTGATGACGGCTGCCGTAGCTTCTTTGGGATTTTTGCCAATGGCTTTAAGTAACGGAGCAGGAGCTGAGGTTCAACGTCCGTTGGCCACCGTAGTTATCGGCGGATTGGTGACTGCGACGCTTCTTACGCTTTTTGTGCTCCCGGCTATTTACCTGATGACTTACAGTATTAAACCTTTTAAAATGAAAAAGAAGAAAAAGAACATCACAACTGCTGTTATTGCTATATTTCTATTGATTGGTTTTAATGGGCTTTACGCACAGCAATCAGAAAAGATTTCGTTGCAGCAATCGATAGATATTGCACTTAAGAATAATAATCGTATCAAAGCGGCAAAACATAATGAAGACTCAAAAAACTTTTTAAGCAAATCGGGTTATGATATTCCCAAAACCCAGATTGATGGCGATTACGGACAATTTAACAGCCGACTAAAAGACACACGCTTTGGAATTAGTCAGGCCATAAACTTTCCAACCGTATATTCCAGACAAAAAAAAGCTTTTATTGCAGGTAGTGAAGCGGCAAAAATGCAAAACCAATTAACGCAGCAAGAGGTGAAAGCTGCGGTGCGCAAATTGTTTTACGAATTGATTTGGTTGGATAATAAACGAGAACTTCTTCATTATGCAGATAGCATTTACCGATTGATGGAAGAAAAGTCACAATTGCGATTTAAAACTGGAGAAACGAATGTTCTTGAGAAAAGCGCTTCGCAATCGGCTCGGCAATTTTATACCAATCAGTTAAATATGTTGGAATTGGATGTTGATATAGCATTGCGTTCTTTTAATGCTTTGTTGCAGGATGATAAAGTTTATATTCCAATAAAAAATAATGTAAAAATCAATATGGAGCAGTTTTCAGAAAAGGGCAATACAGACAATCTTCCTTTAGCTAAATTATGGCAACAAGAAGCCGAAGCTGCAAAATGGCGATGGAAAACAGAACAAGCCCGTTTGATGCCAGATTTTAGTTTAGGCTATAATAATTTGAGCATTAGTGGTTTTCAAACCAATGCAACTGGGCAGGAAGTGTATTATGGATCTGGAAATAGATTTAGTTATATTACAGCAGGAATTAGTGTTCCTTTATTTTTTGGAAGCCAGTCTGCAAGAAATAAATCAGCCAAAGCTGAATATCAAAACTTTGAGGCACAAGCAGAAGCTATAAAAATCGAAGTTTCGACGCAGACAAAAAACGCAGCCCAAGAAGTTCAAAAATACAACGAAAGTCTTCGTTATTACGAAAGTGAAGGATTGGCAAATGCGCAAACAATTATTGACGCCGCCAACAGTCAGCTGCGAAATGGAGATATCGATTATCTGCAATGGGTCTTGGTAGTAAATCAGGCTATTACGATCAAAAATGAATATCTAGATACGGTCAATAATTTCAATAAAGCTGTAATCGCTCTGCAAACATTAACAAATTTGTAAATTCAATGAAAAAAAACATATATATCGGAATAACAGCAGTTTTACTGTTTTTTATTTCTTGTGGTAAAAAAGAAGAAGCGTCTCAAAATGAAGCTTTAGAAAACAAAGAAACAAACACTATATCATTGTCGCCAGAACAAGCAAAAAATGCAGGGATAATTTTAGGAAATCCTCAGGAGAAAGAACTCAGCACAGTCATACAGCTTCAAGGTGAAGTGTCTGTACCGCCGCAAAGTTTGGTAAATGTGACATTTCCGTTAGGAGGATATGTGAAAAAGACTAATATAATTGCCGGAATGCATGTCAAAAAAGGTCAAGTTCTGGCAGTAATAGAAGAAATGCAGTTTATACAATTACAGCAAGATTATCTTACTGCAAAAGAACAGTTTAAAACAGCAAATCTAGAATACAACCGTCAAAAAGAGCTTAATGACAAAAAAGCAAGTAGTGATAAAGTTTTGGAGCAGATTACGGCTGAAAGAGAAACGCATAGAATAGCAATGTCGTCTTTAGGACAAAAACTAGAGCTGATTGGTTTGAATGTGAATCGTTTAACTGCGGCAAATATTACAAAATCTATTAATGTAATTTCGCCCGTAAACGGTTTGGTTTCAAAAGTGAATATCAATAATGGAAAATATATTGCGCCAACAGAAATGCTTTTCGAATTAACCAATATTCAGGATATAATACTCACCTTTAATGCTTTCGAAAAAGATGTGCAGTCTTTAAAAGTAGGACAACAGTTAGAAGTTTACAGCAACAATAATCCTGAAAAAAAGTTTGGCGCTTCAATACAATTTATAAATCATAGTTTAAACAACGACCGGGCAGCCGAAGTCGTTGCTCGTTTAAATCAATATAACAGTTTGTTTTTGCCTGGTTTATTTGTCAATGCCAATGTAGAAGTTACAACCAAAAAACAACTTACGCTACCCGAAAATGCTATTGTAGATTGGAAAGGGAAAAGTTATATTTTTTTATCAAGTGATAAGGATGTTTACCAAATTATTCCAGTCAAAGCTGGAGTTTCACAAAATGGCTTGAAGCAGTTTTCTGCAGACAACATTTCTTCTTCGTCAAGAGTTGTAGTTAAAAATAGTTATACTCTTTTAATGAAAGCAATGAATAGGCTCGAATAAGGTTTTGTAAAAAGACCAGATATATTGAAAAAAAGTAAGGAGGCAGATGTATCCTTACTTTTTTCATTAAAACGTAAATAATTAAGAAACTATTATTCTTTAAAAAGTATTAAATCGTTTTTAAAACTCCTCCATCAGCTCTTAAGGAAGCTCCATTTGTTGCTATAGAAAGCGGACTTGCAAGATAGGCAGCAAGCGAAGCTATTTCGGTAGGGTCTATGAAACGCTGTAATAAAGAATGTGGATTGGTCTGCTGTACAATGCAGCTTTTCATTTGTTCAACGTCAATGTTCTGCATTGCCGCGATTTGTTCGATTACAGCCGCCACGCCATCAGAATAAGTTGGTCCGCCCAAAATGGTGTTTACGGTGACTTCTGTTCCAATTGTCAGTTTTGATAAGCCATTAGCGACAGCAGTCATTGCAGCTTTTGTCATTCCGTAATGAATCATATTTCCAGGAATGTTTACGCCAGATTCGCTGCTTATAAAAATAATGCGTCCTGATTTTTTCTCTAACATCTGCGGTAAAAGTTTCTTCGAAAGTCGAACAGAACTCATTACATTAATATCGAAAATTTTGTACCAATCTTCATCTTCAATGTCTTCGAAGTTTTTTAAATCGAATATTCCCACGTTATTAACCAAAATATCAATATCATTCAATTGAGCTACTAATTTGTTGACTTCTTCTTTGTTTCCAAAATCAGTAGCAATTCCAAAAACGAGCGCATTTGGAAATTCATTTTTTAATTTTTCAACCGCCAGTTTTGTCTTTTCTTCATTTCTTCCATTAATAATCACTTCACATTTTTCACTTAATAATTGTTGTGCAATTGCAAAACCAATTCCTTGCGTAGATCCGCTTACGAAAGCTTTTTTACCTTCTAATTTTAAATTCATTTTTTTATTATTTTATTTTGTAATGATTGATACATAAATAATCAAAAAAATTAGCTGATGACAGCTAATTGCATTTCGATTTGATCTTTTAAGACTTTTTGTTCCTGATACATTCTTCGGAGTGTATTAAGTCCGCACCAAAATGTGATGAGGTATTTTCCCAGAATTTCAGGAGAAGTTTTAGATTTTAGATTTCCCTTTATTTGTTCGGCTCTTATAACTTCAGTAAACATTTGTTCGACTTCTTTTAGAATCTGTACAGCATTTGCTTCAAGATCTTCATCTATATAGGTCATTTCAACAACTGTGTTGGCAATAATACAGCCTTTCTTATGTTCGTTTGTATCGGCTTCGGCTATACTTCTAAAAAAATCTTTAATTAATTCTAAAGGAGCATCATAATTGTTGAGCTCTTTCTTGAAAGCATCAAATGCTAATCTTCTTTCGTCAATGGCTTTTCTGAAGACTTCTTTTTTACCACCTTTAAAAGTATTGTAAAAACTTCCAGCTCCGGCGCCGGTTGCCTTTTGTAAATCAGATAGTGAAGTTGCGCTATAACCTTTCTGCCAAAAAACTTCTTGAGCATTTTTTATCATATTAACATCTTCGTATAGGGTCGGCCTTCCTCGCATTTGATTTTTTTTTTTTTTTTGTAATGATTGATACAAAATTATGCAAAAATAAGTTTTGAGTCAATTTTTAATTCAAATTTTTATAAAATAATGGGTAAAGAGGCTGACTTTGATTTCTGGCTTTTTAAATTTTTATAGAAAAATAAAAAACTTACTTCTAAATCTTTTTATCTTTAGTTATGCTATTGCGAAAAAATAGTTTGTTTTATTGTTATTAATTTAATAGAAAAAAATCGTTTTTTTACTACTTAAAAACAAACGGAAATGCCGAATTTTCATTCCTTAAACTTAACCCCATGACTAAAATATTTTTTGCTGCCGCTAGTTTGATAGTGTTTTTTAGTTGTCAGAATACAAGTGCTCCGGCTGCGAAAGATTCTCAAAACAATAGAAAAGTTGTGCCTCAAAAAACGGTAGTGACAGTTAAAAAAGAAAAAAAATCATTGGTAAATGATAATGAAATTTATAATAGCGACGATGTTGATGTTCGACCGGATTATGTTGGAGGCATAAATAAGTTTGAGGCATTTTTAAATAAGAATTACATTAAGCCAATAGATCCGCAAGATGGTGAACCGATTTCAGGCGGTGTTTTTGGCACAGTTATAATTGAAAAAGATGGCAGTGTTTCTAATATAACTATTCTTCGCGATATTGGGTACGGGAGTGGAAAAGAATTAGAACGTGTTTTGAAATTATCTCCCAACTGGATTCCGGCAACTAAAGATGGAAATCCAGTACGATGTTTACAAAGTATTCGACATTATGTTCTATATTAATTATTTCGAATCATTTCTCTGAATTCCAAAGGTGCCATTTGAGTTCTTTTTTTAAAGAGTGTACTAAAAGATTGCGGATGCTCAAAACCAAGATCGTAAGCAATTTCACTTACAGATAATTCGGTTGCAGACAGTTTTTCTTTGGCCTTATTAATCAGCTTTTCGTAAATATGCTCTTTTGTATTTCTTCCTGTATGTATTTTAAGGAAATCACTAAGATAATTTGGAGAGAGATTCATCGCTTCGGCAATTAAGCCAACGCTCAAAAGACTTTTCTCCGAAGTATTTTCGCTATTGTAATAATCATTGATGAATTTTTCGAATTTGGTCAACAAGACATGATTGTTGTTTTTTCGCGTTATGAATTGTCTTTCGTAGAATCTGCTAGAATAATTAAGAAGCAAGTCTATCTGCGAAAGAATAATGTCTTGCGTATGACGATCAATATGCTGGCATTCTTTGTCAATTCGGTCTAAAATTTCGATAAGATATTTTTCTTCTTGTTCAGATAAATGCAACGCTTCGTTTACGGCGTATGAGAAAAAGCCAAAGTCAAATATTTTGTTTGCCAATGAATGTTTTAAAAGAAAATCTTCATGAAAAATCAACAGATAACCAGCACCGCATTCCATATTATGAAAATCTAAATACTGCACCTGATTGGGTGCAGTAAAACTTAAAACGCCTTTATCGTAATCATAATGCCCCTGACCGTATCTTATTTTTCCTTTAGCATCTCTTTTTAAGGCGACGCAGTAGAATTTGTTGACAAATCCTTTCCAGATTTCGTCATCCAAAAAAATACTCTCGGATAAATTTATTACGCTCACCATTGGATGTTTGGGTTCTGGAAGAGAAAGCAAGCGGTGAAAAGCAGATACAGATGCAATGGTATTCATGTCAATGTCTTTTTAAGTTAGTCTAGAAGCCCCATACTGAATTCATCATATGGCGCCCCTGTATCTGTACCCAAAGGTACGATACTTTCAAGTTTTAGAAGGTCGTTTTGGCTCAACTCTATAGTTGTCGAGGCAATATTCTGTTCAACATATTTTGTTCTTTTGGTTCCTGGAATAGGAACAATGCCTTTACTCATTATCCAAGAGAGGGCAAGCTGAGATGAATTTGCGTTTTTTTCTTCAGCCATTTTTTCTACTGCTTTTACCAGTTCGATGTTTTTATGAAAATAGTTTTCCTGAAAACGAGGAATAGCTCTGCGGAAATCATTTTCGGGAAGATCATCAATAGAACGAATATGTCCTGATAAAAAACCGCGTCCTAAAGGGGAGTAGGAAACAAAACCAATTTCGAGTTCTTGAAGCGTTTTTAAGATGCCTCTTTCTTCTACAGTTCTTTCAAATAAAGAATATTCGCTTTGGACTGCCGTTATTGGATGAATGTTGTGTGCTTTTTTGATTGTTTCAGACGATACTTCCGAAAGTCCGATATATTTGACTTTGCCTTCTTTTACAAGATCACTCATAGCATCGACAGTTTCTTCTATTGGAGTGTTTTTGTCCAGACGATGCATGTAATAAAGATCAATATAATCTGTATTCAAGTTTTTGAGCGAACGTTCTACCGCTTTTTTTATGTATTTTCTGCTTCCATTTATAGCCCAAGTCACTTTTCCGTGATCATCAATTTCCCAGCCGAATTTTGTGGCTAAGATGTATTGATCGCGTTCTTTTCCAATAGCTTTAGCTATAAGTTGTTCGTTCTTCAAAGGTCCGTACAAATCTGCTGTATCGAGAAAATTGCCTCCCAATTCAAGCGAACGATGAATTGTTCTAATAGCTTCTTTTTCGTCTGCCACACCATACATATTTCCTTCTTCAAATCCCGTCATTCCCATACATCCCAATCCGATTGGAGGAATAACTAATCCTTGATTTCCTAATTTAATCTGTTTCATCTTTTATAATTTTATTTGAATGCAAATTTCAGAAGATAGGCAGTTATGTCAGGTTTGCAGATTACGGAAGATTGTATGCAGATTACAGATGTTTATTCAATATGGGGTTTTCTTGTTAGAATTTAGATCAAAAAGGCAATGCAGTGGATTAGTTTTATGTTTTTTTTTGGCTTTAAAATTAGCATGTTAGTTTGTGTCAACCATTTGTGATATAGATGTTTAATTTTCATTTTTTTAATAAAGAAATTGAAATAATAAGACTTTGTTTCAGATTATAATCTGAAACCTAAGTTATGCTCAAATAATTGCGAGAGAAAGCAAATCGGTTTTAATTTGACCTATTTCTGTAAAGGTATAAAACTAAAAAAAACGAAATTATGAGCATAATAAGAAAAAGGCTTGTAATAATGTTTTGTACTGCATCAATAATTGTAAATGCACAGAAAGCTCTTTATTCTATAGGTTTTATGGCATCTATTGAAGAAGCCGATATCGTCTTTCCAATTTATGGTAAGTGGCATTTGAGCGGATTTCAGAGACAAGGAGGTGGGCTTCCTGTTGCAGAATGGACTTTGGCTTCGGTATTAAAAAAGCAAATATGGCGATGCCGTGGTAGAAATGAACTATAACATGGGACGCATTATGGATAAAATCCGTTGGCTTGGAATTGCAGATAATACAATCGTAATTTATACCATTGCTAGCGGAGTTTGGCAGGATGTTCATCCTGATGCTGGATATACGCCTTTTAGAGGTTCACAATAATTTTAAAGACTATTTTTTCAAGGAGTGGTTTTACGTTTTTACTATTTGAATTTTAGGAATACATAGCAGTTTTATGAAAAGAGGTTGCAAATTATAATTTGCAACCTCTTTAAAAAAAATCAAAAATGGATTATCTATAATTTAGTATAAAAATTACTTCCCAATAGTAGAATAGAAAAATGGTTTAATGCTCAGAAAGTGTAATAAAAGTGCGGTACTGTTCTTTATTTATTTTAAGACCAAAACAATTATAAGAACCCTAATAATTTAAATTCATTACCATGAAAAGCAAAATTTTAATATTGTTTATTGCATTTACATTTTTATTTTCATGTAAGAAACATGAAGTAGCTGTAAATCCTAGTTCGAAAGATTCAACTGCTATAGATTCAGGTACAGCAGAAAAACTTCCTCAGGCTCCTATTCCTAATACCATTATGACAGAAGCTGTGGTCAAAAATCTCACGACTTTTATTTACGGCTGGGCTTTGCCAATGATTAATATTCATAACAGAGTGGAATCTTTTAGACATCTTCCAGAACCTATTTATGGAGAAGGAATTCTGCCGCTTGCCCCACCCAATCATCTGTGCATGCTTACAGATTATGTGGCACCGCAGGAACGAGCAGTTGCCTGCCCGAATCAGGATGTGGTGTATGGTTTAGCACCTTTAGATCTTGCAAAAGAACCAGTTGTAGTGCAGGTTCCAGATTTTGGAGATAGATTCTGGGTGTATCAGGTATGCGATCAGCGTACAGACGGTTTTGCATCTCTTGGAAAAATGTATGGCACAAAACCAGGTTTTTATCTATTAACGACAAAAGACTGGAACGGAACTGTTCCAGACGGTATTATCAGCGTTTTTAAATGTCCGACAAGTCGCGGAATTGTGATTCCACGTGTATTTCAGAGTGATGATCCAAACGACAAAAAAGCCATACAGCCATTGGTACAGCAAATAGGTTTATATCCTTTGAGTAAGTATGACGGAAAAGTAAAAACAACCGAGTGGACCAAATTAAAATCAACGCCTCCTCCCGCAAAAGGGGAAAAAAGCGAAAATAAATGGGTAAAACCTGAAATCTTTTTTGATCAGTTAGGAGATATTATGAAAGAAGTACCTCCAATGAAAGGAGAAGAGGCGCTTTATGCACAAATAAATGCGTTGTTAGATGCTGTTAAAAAAGATCCTAAACTAAAAGCCATTGGAATAGCCGCTGCAATTGATGCCGAAAATAATTATGTAACGCCATTGTTCCAGTTTCAAAATGTTGGGTATCCAGTAAAAAACAATTGGACCACACAGCGAAATGGAGCGCAATTTGGCTACGATTATCTAACGAGACTTTCCTGTGCTAAAGCCAATATTTTCGTAAACAAACCAAACGAGACCCGATATTTTTATCAGGATTTTGACGAAAACAGAACAAGATTAAACGGAGCCAATAAATACACATTAACTTTTGCAAGTGGCGAAATTCCGCCTGTAAAAGGATTTTGGTCTCTTACATTATACAACGAAGACCACTTTTTTGCACCCAACAGCCTCAACCGATATTCCTTAGGAACTAAAAACAAAAACCTAAAGAAAAATGCTGATGGTTCTCTAACGCTTTATATACAAAGCACACCACCGCCAGAAGATAAAATGAGCAATTGGCTTCCAGCACCAAAAGCAATTTTTTCTTTATACATAAGATGTTACTGGGCTGAAGAATCGGTTTTAAATGACAGCTGGAATCCGCCTGCTGTGGTGAAAATTTAATTTATAGTATTTCATTTTTAAATATGACCAATGAATCGAAGAGCGTATGTTTTAGGTCTGTTATTAAGTATTTTGGGTGTTCCGGCTTTTAGTCAGTCTGATACAGGACATACCACTTCAGTGGAAGAAATGAGCAAAAAAAGACAAGATCCTGTAAGCGGTTTGCGTAGTGTTTTCCTGCAAGAAGTATTACTTCCTGTAGGAGAGGGTACGGCAAGTTCGTTTTCGATACAGCCTGTTTATCCATTTAAATTGGGAACTAATCTTAAATTGATTACTTATACCATCATTCCGTTTCAGTCCTTGCCGCCAATTACAGAAGGATATACATGCGAAACGGGAATGGGAAATGTGCTGTTTAATGGTTATTTCTCCAGTATCACAAAAAAAGGAAAGATTAGCTGGGGATTAGGTCCTGCCATCCAGATTCCGACACGAACCAACTCTGCTTTAGGAAGCAGTGCTTTGAGTCTGGGACCAACCGCTTTATTGTATTATGCTGGAGATAAGTTTTCGGCAGGAATAGTTCTTCAGAATTATTGGTCGCTTGGCGCAGAAGGAAACAATAGAGTCAATTCTGGAAATCTTCAATACGTTGCCTATTACAATTTTCCTAAAGGCTGGTTTGCAGAGAGCAATGCTACAATTGTGGCCAATTGGCTTGCTTCGAGTGCTGATCGCTGGCTTATTCCCATTGGCGGAGGCCCAGGGAAAACTTTTAAAATAGGAGAGAAGGGCAAACTATTTTATTCTGCTGCCGCTCAAGCTTTTTACAATATAGAAAAACCAGATTATGTTGGAAATTGGCAGGCGATTTTTCAGTTTCAGGTGATTTTTTAATTCAAATAAAAAACCAGTCGTATATTCGAGCTTACGACTGTTTTTTTTTATTTCAGGTCTAAAGTTGCTTTCTCAAGTTTTCCGTTAAATTCAAAAAGGTATTTTGTAATTCCGAAAACAGTTGATAATATCGATTTTGATACAGAATCCTATTTTGTAGACAAAGGCGATTTTACAGCAACTGGATATGTGGTTTTAGTACGAAAAATGCTTTGCAGAATAGTTCTATTTCTTTTGAAGGTTGCCAATTTGATACCTTTGAGAGGGTTGCGATGTTTAATTTATTGAATAAAGAAAAACAATCGGCTTATTTTGGGGGAGAATATATGATGACTAAGGGTTATTTTGATATGTATCAGAACTTTAACCGAATTAATTTATTTGAAAAATATTCGGCTAAAATGAATAACAGAGATAAATTGGCATTTTCCTAAAATCCTCAGAGTTTTAATTAGAAGAGAACTTTGGTCTTATCTAAATATTGGTGTTGTTTGATTTTGAGCCAAATGAAATTGCCTTAGGAAAATACTTTTAAGAGTGTAATCTGTTTAAAAAGTGTATTATAATTAATTGCAAAAACTGACACTAGGCTTTTTTCTGTCTGTCTATTACTTATTCAAAAGTTTTTTGGTTACAAATTCATTAAAAAAGAAATCTCTGTAAATGTTTCCAATCGGGATTTCATTTTTACCGATATATACGGTATTGTTGTCAACAGAATCTATTTTATTAACGTTGATGATATAAGATTTGCTGACCCGCACAAAAAAGCTTTTTGGAAGCAAATCATGAATGGTTTTAATATTCATCAGCGTAATTACTTTTTGATTTTCGACATAAATCACCACATAGTCTTTTAATCCTTCAATAAAAAGAATGTCGCTAAAATGCACTTTAAACATTCTGCGGTCTGCTCTAACAAAAATATAATCGTCTGTTATGTTTTCTATATTGCTGTTGGAATAATCGGTGTTGAATAATTTACAATACGTCTGTGCTTTTTCAACAGCTTTTTGAAAACGTTCTAATTTTACTGGCTTGATCAGATAATCAATAGCATCAACTTCATAACTCTCTGAAGCAAATTCATGAAAAGCGGTTGTGAAAACCACTAAAGTTTCTTTCGGAATTGTTCTGGCAAATTCAATTCCGTTTACTCCTGGCATCTGAATGTCAAGAAATATTAAATCGACGGTGTTTTCTGCCAGAAACTCTCCTGCAGCACCTGTTCCATTAAATGAAGCAATAGATTCTAGATTTTCTGTCTGGTCAATCAGTTTCTGGATTGCCTTTCTTGCCAATGGTTCATCATCAACTATTATACAGTTCACTTTTATAATTTTAAGGTTAAGGTAACAGAATATGTTTCCGAATTGTCTTCTATTTTTAAATTATGCGAGGAAGGAAACAAAAGTTCTAACCTTCTTTTTATGTTCGCTAAACCCAATCCACCCGATTTGCTAACGGCTTTTATGGTAGGTTTCGAATTAATGCATTTGAAAAAAAGTTCATTATGGCGAACGTCAAAAAACAAATTTACGTAAGATGATTTTGCTGAATCGTTATTGTGTTTTACGGCATTTTCGACAAATGAAATAAATAATAAAGGAGGAACCTGAACACCGCTCAATTCACCTTCTTTCGATATCAGAAAATTGAAATTATCCCGCCTTACTTTTTCCAAATTTAAAAAATCTTCCAGAAAATGAATCTCTGAAGTCAATAAAACTTTGTCTCTTGAACTGTCGTAAAGCTGATAGCGAAGAAGGTCGCTCAGTTTCATTAAAACCTGTGAAGCTTTTTTAGGATCATCTTCTATTAAAACATTAGCATTATTAAGCATATTGAAAAGAAAATGCGGATTGATTTGGTTTTTAAGCTGTTCGAGTTCTGCATTGGTTTTGGCTAGTTCCAAATCATGAATCAACTGAGCATCAGATATCCATTGCTGGAATAATTTTACCGCCGCCGATGCAATAATCAGCACCATGATCATAAAAGAAAAAGTAAAAAAGCTGATACTGTCGTCTTCATAAGGCAATAAATGAGACTTGAAATAACAAGACGAAACTTCATGTATAAAAAAAGAGATTGTCATGCCTGCCAGCACAAAAACACCGTAACTCAGGTATTTTTTCTTAAATAAAAATTTAGGCACAAAAAAATACATATTGCCGTAAGCGAGCAATAAGATCTGAAAAAAAGTAACCATTCGGCTATACGTTTCTGCTGGTTCTGCATACTCCGGAGGACTGTAATACAGTACAAGAATGCTGAATACAATAAGTATGAGATGACGAAAAATTCTGTATTTTTTTTCGATTATAAGTTGAAGCATCCAATTGGCACCCATCGTTTGTTTGTGTAAAGTTTTGTTCATAAGCCTATTTTAAATTTCAAACAAATTTAGCGATACATTCAAAATGTAAATTTATACTATACAAAAGCGCTTATATAATAGACAAAAATAGGATTTAAAGATAGCAAACCTATTCATGCATTAGCAAGAATATAATTTTGATTTGATTCGGCTTGAAATCCGCATTTTCGCAAGGATGATTTTACAGCAAATTAAGATATGAGAAATATTTTTCTAGATGAAAAAGGTGCTTTACTATATTAAACAGTGCATTTGGTATATATAAAAAATGGGGGTTCTGCAAAAAATTACTTTAGCCGAAAATTGTAACATTTAATTCAAATCCTTAAATAAATGAAAAGCAGAATCCAACTCTTTCTATTATTCTTTTTTGCCTTTGTATTGCATACATATTCGCAGGAAAAAGTGACCTTGAGCGGTACCATTGCCAATAAGGCCAATACCGAAACACTAATTGGCGTAAATATTTATATTCCTGAGGCAAAAGTAGGCATTACCACCAATTCTTACGGGTTTTACACCACCACACTGCCGAAAGGAACTTACACCATCATTATAAGCTATATGGGGTTTGAAAACATAGAGGAAACCATCACTCTAAGTGAAAATACCAAAAAGAATTTTGTGATGGCAGAAAATAACAATGCCTTGGACGAGGTTGTTATTAAGACCAATACCACAAAAGCAAACATCCGAAAACCGGAAATGAGCACCAATAAGCTCTCTATTGCGACAATCAAAAAAATGCCTGCCGTTATGGGCGAGGTCGATGTGCTGAAATCAATCTTACAGCTTCCAGGAGTTACCAATGCGCAGGAAGGTGCGTCGGGATTCAATGTCAGGGGAGGTTCTGTTGATGGAAATTTAGTGCTTCTTGACGAAGCTGTTGTCTACAATACCTCGCATTTATTCGGATTCTTTTCTGTTTTTAATTCTGATGTAATCAAAGATTTAAAATTATACAAAGGAGGAATTCCAGCCAATTTTGGTGGAAGAATATCATCGGTGCTTGATATTTACCAGAAAGAAGGAAATAATAAAGAGTACCACGTAAGCGGAGGCCTCGGATTGGTTTCGAGTCGTCTTTTGATCGAAGGCCCGATTGTAAAAGATAAAAGTTCTTTTGTAGTAGCGGGAAGAGGATCTTATGCGCATCTTTTTATGAAACTGGCAGATGAGCCCAATTCTGCTTATTTCTACGACTTGAACGCCAAGTTTAACTACAAATTCAATGATAAGAACAATGTTTTTGTTTCGGGTTATTTTGGAAAAGACAACATGGATTTTAATAACAGTTTTATCAATATCTATGGCAATACGCTTTTTAATTTAAGATGGAACCACATTTTTTCTGATAAGATATTCTCTAATGCTTCAGCTATTTTGAGTGATTATGATTATGAAATCAAAATAGGATCAATCGGACTTAATTGGATAGCGGAGGTTAAAAATTATAATTTCAAATATGATTTCAAACATCATATCTCCAATAACCTGACTTTAAATTACGGGTTAAATTCGATCTACTACAATTTTAATCCTGGTACAATCAAACCATTTGGAGACAATTCACCTATAAATCGAGATCAACTAGCCAAAAAGTATGCTTTTGAAAATGCCTTTTACATTAGCGCAGAACAAAATCTTTCGGAAAAACTATCTGTTAACTATGGACTTCGATACAGCAATTTTCAGAGGTTAGGCGATCAAGAAGTATATACTTATGCTAATAATCAGCCGGTAGTTTTCAATCAGGAGTTCCAGATTTATGAAGAAGCGGTTCCAACGGGATCAATATTCTACAAAAAGAATAAAAAAATAATTGGTTTCGACAATCTAGAACCAAGATTGGCTGTTGCGTATTCTTTAAACAATGACCAGTCAATCAAGGCGAGCTATAATAGAATGAGCCAGTATGTTCATTTGATTTCAAATACAGCTTCTGCAACTCCGTTGGATATCTGGGCGCCAAGTGACCAATATCTAAAGCCAGAAATTTTAGATCAGGTGGCATTGGGATATTTTCACAATTTCAAGGATGATAAATATTCACTTGAAGCAGAAACGTTCTACAAAACCATAAAAAACAAAGCGGATTACATTGACGGAGCTGATCTAATAGGGATTGATGCCGTTGAAAGAGTATTGTTGAACGGAAAAGGAAGAGCTTATGGTTTAGAATTAATGTTCAAAAAGAATACAGGAAAACTGACAGGATGGGTTTCTTATACTATTTCTAAAGCAGAACAAAAGACTCCGGGAAGAACCCCAGACGAGCCAGGAATAAACAATGGAGAATGGTACAGAGCAAATTATGATAAGCTTCATAATTTATCGGTTACAGGAAATTATGCTTTCAGCCCAAAATGGTCGTTTGGAGGGATTTTTACTTTCCAGAGCGGAAAAGCGGCTACGTTTCCTAACGGGAAATACCAATATCAGGGAATTACGGTAGCGAGCTATGGGGCAAGAAATGAGGATTCTCTATCAGCTTATCATCATTTGGATTTGTCTGCAACTTATACTCCTAAGCCAGATAAGAAAAAGGGCTGGCAGGGCGAATGGAATTTCAGCATTTATAACGTCTACAGCAGAAGCAATGCAGCAGCTTACAATTTTGGGCAAAATGAAGATACGGGTGCAAGCGAAGCTAGAAGGATGTCTATTTTCGGTTTAATTCCGAGTGTGACTTATAATTTCAAATTTTAAATAAATAACCACTTATAAAAGATAAAGAAATGAAACTATTACAAATAATTCTAATCGTGTTTATTGGGCTGCTATTAACCTCTTGTGAAGACGTTATTACTGTAGATTTAGATACGGCATCGCCAAGATTGGTTATTGATGCTTCTATTGACTGGCAGAAAAATACAGCGGGCAATGAGCAGAAGATTGTGCTTTCGACTACCACAGGATATTACAGCCCCGATTTTCCAACTGTTGCAGGAGCCTTGATTACAGTTACGAACACATCGGATACTGTTTTTGAATTTGTAGAAAATCCAGGAACTGGTGAATATATCTGCAACAATTTTATTCCTGTAATCGGCGAAACGTATAATTTGAAAATTGTCTTAAACGGCGAAACTTATACGGCATCAGAAACATTTACCGCAGTTCCGAAAATCGAAGATACTGTCGACCAGAACAACAAGGGAGGAATGGCCGGCGATGAAATCGAAATCACATTTTACTATCAGGATAATGCAGATCAGACCAATTATTATCTAAACAGAGTTACACAGCCTCATAGAGCATTTGCCGATCTTGAGGTTGAAGACGATGAGCATAGTAATGGCAATATGATGCAGGAATCCTATTCTCACGAAGATTTTAAGCCGGGAGATCAAGTGGATATAAAATTGTACGGAATTTCTAGAAGCTACTACAATTATATGTACAAATTAATACTGGCATCCGGAAATGGAGGAAGCCCTTTTCCAACAACTCCAAGTGCAGTTCGAGGTAATATTGTCAATCAGACAGACAGCAAAAATTTTGCTTTCGGCTATTTCAGATTAGCAGAAGTAGATTCTAAAAGTTATGTAATAAAGTAATTAGTTTTTTTGAATGCAGTAGAATTCAGTGTTTTCATAAAAACATTTAATTATAACAATACAGTAAAAATGGATAAAATATTAGTAACGGGAGCCAACGGACATTATGGAAAAGAAGTTTTGAAAGCCTTACTTAATAATGGATCAGATAAAAAAAACATCTATGCAATGGTAAGAAACAAAAGTAAGGCATCAGAATTAAAATCTTTAGGCATTCAGATTGTTTTTGGAGATTATGAAGATTATGATTCTTTGATAAATGCCTTCTCAGGAATAGATAAATTGCTTTTTGTTTCGGGCAGTGAAGTAAAGAACAGAATCACACAACATAAGCAGGTTGTCAAAGCGGCTAAAAACGCTGGAGTAAAACATATTCTTTATACCAGTCAGCAGCACAAAAGCGACGATAGAGATTCGCCTATTTACTTTATCATAAAATCACATTTGGCAACAGAAACGGCAATAATGAACAGCGGAATGGATTTTACAATCCTGAGAAATGCTTTGTATATGGATATGCTTCCCGAGTTTTTAGGTAAGAAAGTCGTAGAAGAAGGTATTTTTCTACCAGCAGGTCAAGGCAAAATAGCATTCACACTCCGAAGCGAGATGGCAGAAACCGCTGCAGTTATTTTGGCATCTCATGGACATAAGAACAAAATTTATGAAATCTCGGGCAGCAGTATTTCATTCACAGAGATTGCACAGAAAATTTCTGAAATAAAAGGACAGAATATTACCTATTTGAGTCCAGATTCAAAAGTATTTATAAATGCAGCTGTAAAGAAAGGTGCTCCAAAAATGGCAATAAAAATGCTAGCGGGTTTTGCCCAAGCAGCGCAAACCGGAGAATTGGACAGCCGAAGCTCACAAATGGAAAAACTTCTGGGAAGAAAACCCTCGCAGGTTAATGAGTTTTTGCAACAACTCTACAGCTGATAAAACTCTGGTTTTTAGTTTTAATACTAAAGGTTTCATTGTTGATTTGTTTTAGTTAATTGGAAAAATGCTGAATGAAATTTAAAAGTTCAGCATTTTTTTTTAAAGTTTAAAAATAGTACCCACAAGATTAAGCAATATGAAAATTCCTCATATGGCGTTGCTGATTTGCTGTATAACAATTTTAAGCAGTAATGCCCAGCAGAGAATCACTTTTTCGGCATTAGACGAGATTTATGCTTATGCTGAGCTAAATAGTAATTCTTTTCGGAATGCCAGTCAAAAATTAATCCTTGCGAAATACCGCACATTGGAATCAAAATTAGAAATGTTCAAGTTGAAGAGTACAAGCAGTCTGTCTCTTATTGACAATACAAAATTGAGCACTAATTTTATGCCTGCTGAAATTTTCGGAGGCGTCGAAGGCACATTTAAGCCTGTTGTTTTTGGTCAGAAATATGTCAGTTCTTTTACCGTTGAGTCACAGATTGATATCATAAACCCTTATGTTGCAGCTCGAATAAAAGTTTCAAAAGCAAACGAAGAGTTGGCGGCAGTTGATAATCTATTAGACAAAAAGATGATTTACGAGAGTATTTCGGCTGCTTATTACAATATTCGTTCTTGTAAACAGCAGATTGGAGTTACTCGTAAAAGTCTATCAAATGCCGATACTCTGGTCTTTTTTATGCTAAACAAACAGAAGGAAGGTCTTGTCAGAAGTCAGGATGTTAATCTTGCAACGACCAATCAACTTACTGTAAAAGACAAATTACAGCAGCTTCAGATACAGGAACAACAACAGTATAATGTTTTGAAAATACTTTGCGATATTGATTTGGAGACAGATGTTATGATAAAAGAAGAAGAAAAGATCAGCAGTTTTATTGAATTTAATGAAAGAGCATCTGGAGATTTATTGCAACGTCAGGGAGAATGGAATACGAAATACCAAAAAGCACTTCTAAGAGCAGATAAAAGATGGATGTATCCAACTCTCAGCCTTTTCAGTTCTTTTAGCTGGCAGGAAAGCAATAACAGTAATTTTTTTGGAACTAAAAGCTGGTTGGGAGCAAATTATATAGGTCTAAAAATCAGCATTCCCATACTGCCTGAGAGTTCAAAAATTATGGCCGTAAAATTTGATAGGATTAATCTTGAAATGGCTCAAAATAACTGGAAACACAGTAGATTACAAAATCAGATTAATAATGAACAGCTGGAACTCGATTGCAAAAAAGCTTATGAAAGTTACCAGCTGAATGTAAAAATTGAAACCTTACAAAAGGATTCCTATTTGAAAAACTTTAATATTTATAAGGAAGGTATTATTTCGGCATCAGATTTAATTAACTCTTTTGAAGACTGGCTGAAAAGCAGTCTAAATTCGGTCGCGCTTCTAGCAGCTGCTGAGTATGCAAAAAGCAGAATAATAATCAGTAATAGAATCAAATGAAAAGGAAGTTTACAGCAGTGCTTGTGTTAGGAATTTCATTCTTGATTTCGTGCACAAATAAACAGGAAGAAATAAAACTGCAGCATCAGGATATTACTGAAATGGTATTCGCTTCAGGTGCGCTGGAGGCTGACGACCAATATAATCTTACTGCCCAAACCGATGGTTATCTTATTGAAATGAATTTAGAAGAAGGAACAATTGTTAGAAAAGAACAGGTTCTAGCAGTAATTGATAATGACCAGAATATAATTAATTCGAAAAGCGCGGTAGAACTTCATCGTTTTGCAAGCGAAAACGCAAAATCATCAGCTCCTGCGTTACAGGAAGTTGAAGCTGCAATAGAAGCCGCTGAGGTAAAAGTAAAACTGGATCAGCAACAGTTAGAAAGATACAAGCGTCTTTACGAGAGCAATAGTATTTCAAGAATTGAATATGACAATGCAAATCTTATGTTGACGAATTCAGAATCGGTGTTAAATGCACTGAAACAAAAATATAGAAATCAACAGATTATAGCTAGAGAGCAGGAAGTGATAAGGCAGTACACAAGCAAAACAGGAAAAGTGCTTGAAAAGCAAAACAGAATTACAAGTATTCGTCCTGGTAAAGTTTATATGAAGAAAAAACAGTTGGGCGATTATGTACGCAAGGGCGATGTAATTGCAGTAATTGGAAATCCTGATAGTATTTTCGCCAGATTAAATGTTGATGAGACTGGCATGGCAAAGCTCAAGATTGGACAGACCGTTTTCATAAAACTCAATACACACGTTGATGAAGTTTATAAGGCTTTTGTTAAGCAGATATTGCCAGCTTTTGATGAAGCTTCAAGAACATTTATTGTTAAAGCTTATTTTGAAAAAACGCCTGAATTTAATATTACTGGAACACAGCTTGAAGCGAATATTGTTATCAGAACAAAAAAGAATGTTTTGGTTATTCCGCGGGTTTATATGAACTATGATCATAAAGTAATGCTTAAAACAGACCGTAAAATTGTAAAGGTAGTTCCGGGAATTGTTTCTGGTGAATGGGTGGAAATTAAAAAGGGTCTAAATGCGGGTCAGACCATAATAAAAGAAGCTCCTTAAATAATGAGTAAGCAATACCGACATAACATAAATACAGATATTTCTATAACCTATGTTATCGCAAACAAGAAATCAACAGCAGTCGCGGCGCTTGGTGTAACGATTGGGACAGCCATTTTTATTTTTATGAATTCTATGGGAAGCGGCTTTGTAAAAAAATCTAATGAAGCAATTTTTAATTCATCTCCACATATTCGAATATATAAAGAAGATGAAATCAGTAAACCGCTTGTAAATACAGATGATAATTCATTAGCGATAATTAGCAATCCAATGGTGCTTCCTAAAAGCGACCGAATTGTAAACGTTCAAAAAATAACAGAAATGCTTAAGGCACATCCAGAAGTTACAATTGTAACACCAGAGATTATACTGAAAGTTTTTTACAAGAGCGGAATATCTCAGATTCCTGGAGATGCTTCTGGAGTTAATATTATTGAGGCGGGCAGTATGTTCAATATAAAAAACAGCATGGTTCAGGGCACGATGGAAGATTTAGAAAATCAACCAAATGGAATTCTACTTGGAACGGGTTTAGCTTCAAAAATGAATGTTAAAACAGGCGATAATATTACAGTAACATCTTCAAAAAATAGGACAAAAATAATGAAAGTGTCTGGGCTTTTTAAAACTAGGAATTCTATTGTAGACAAAACCAAATCATACATCTCATTGCAGGCTGCACAACAGCTTTCCGGAGAAAGTTCAGACTATGCAGCAAGTATTGACGTGAATATAAATGATTTTAATAAAGCCTCTGATTATTCTGAAGAATTCTCAGCTTTAACGGGTTATAAGGCAGAAGATTGGAAAGCAGCAAATTCTGATCAGCTCAGCGGATTTAAAATGCGTAGTATCATAATATTTGCCATGTCGCTTTCGATATTAATTGTGGCAGGTTTTGGGACTTATACTATACTGAATATGACCATCAGCCAAAGAATAAATGATATAGCAATTTTAAAAGCTTTAGGTTTTCGGGGTCCAGATGTCATTAGGATTTTTGTTTTACAAGGAACTCTTATCGGATTAATGGGACTTGCGGCTGGTTTGATTCTGGCATCTTTTCTAGTCTATTTGGCTTCCAATATTTATATGGGACCAGACGAAGGATATTTTCCAATTATATTTGATTTTTCTGTTTTTTTGAACGGAATATTGTTTGGTTTGATCATCTCATTTCTTGCCAGTTACCTTCCCGCCAGAAAAGCGGCAAATGTTGATCCGGTATCCATTTTTAGAAAATAATCATATGAATCAGAAAATAATACTACAAACCGATCAGCTAGGAAAGTATTTTTACGAACCAGAAAAATTTATGGCTCTAAAGGATATTTCTCTTACTGTAAAACAAGGAGAATTCACCGCTTTAACAGGAAAATCAGGAAGTGGTAAATCAACGCTTCTTTACGTTCTTTCGACTATGGATACCGATTATCAGGGAAAGCTGATTATCGACGGAACACTTGTAACTGGAAAAAAACAAAATGAGCTCGCACTATTGCGAAATGAAAAGATAGGATTTGTGTTTCAGTTTCATTACTTGCTCAATGAGTTTAACTGCCTTCAGAATGTAATGATTCCGGCGGTGCGTCTTGGCTGTTATTCCAGAAAAGAAATTGAACACAGGGCTTACGAGAAACTTAGTCTTATGGGATTAAAAGATTTGGCTTTAAGACCGGCTTCTAAACTTTCAGGAGGTCAGCAGCAACGCGTGTCTATTGCGAGAGCGCTTATAAATGATCCATTAATTATTATGGGAGATGAGCCTACGGGTAATTTGGATTCAAAAAATACTGATATTGTTTTTGAAGTGTTTCAACAGCTTTCTCAGGAGTTTAATCAGACAATAATTACGGTTACTCATGATAATGATTTTGCAGCAAAAGCGGATAGGATTATTGAGATGAAAGATGGAAAAATTTATTAATCAAGATAAAACCAAGTTCGATATTGTTTTTCTTTGATATTGATTGTTAAAGTAATAGTATGAAAAACAAAACTGAAATGGCTGATAAAAAATTGAGTTTGATTTCTTTAGATTTAAGCAAACCTAAAGAAAAGAGTGTTTTATGATATAAATCAAATTAGAGTAAAAAGAACAAACAAAAAAGGCTGTCTGGTGAAGACAACCTTTAAAGACTAATAAAATAAAAATGGATGTTGAAGTTTTTATTTTCCTGATTGGCTTTCAGGGTTTATAACAACTTCCACGCTGCTCGAACTATCC
>NZ_JBHLYW010000020.1:0-1769 GCF_042431625.1 Flavobacterium procerum
GTAGTAGCCGTACAAGTAACCGCTGCTGCGCTGAAAGCTAAATCAGTCGGTGGGTTCAGTCTTAAAAGAGTTCCGTTTCCTGTAACCGTACATCCTTTCGCATCGCGAACCGTGTAGCTGTAAGGCTGGTTGGCTCCATTGTCGTTTAATGTCAAGACATTCCCTGGACCGAATCCGTTTCCGTTGAAGCTGTATTCGTATGGGCCTGTCCCTGTTCCTGCCGTAACTGTAACAGTAACCGTTCCGGCAACTTTTCCGTTTGCGGCGTCACATGTGAATCCGACAACGGCTGTCGTAGCCGCCAATGTAAGCGGCTGGGTAATCGTTACAGGAACTGAGCCTGGGCAGCCTTTGCTGTCTCTTACATAGAAAGTGTAAGATCCTGCAGCAAGTCCTGTAAAGACTGGGTTAGATGTAAATCCTGTCGTAGCGTTGCTGCTGTAAGTGTATCCGCCAGATCCGCCTGCTCCCGTCAAGGTAACTGAACCGTCCGAGCTTCCGTTACAGCCAGCATTCACTGCTGCAGCCGTAACCGTAGGATTGCTGATAGGGTCTACAGTGACAACAGCTGTTCTTGGACAGTTGTTTGCATCCGTAACCACAAAAGTATAAGTGTCTGCATTTGCAGGCGTAACCGAATAAGTAAATGTTGGTCCGGCAATCGAAGCGCTTGGAGCGCTTACCGCACCTGAACCTTTTTGAACTGTATAAGTGAACGGAGCTCGTCCTCCTGCGATGGTCACCGTGATGACCGCATTTGGAGTGGCAGTACAATCCAATTCTTTCGTAACCGTTCCTGCAGCAGTAAGCTGAGGATAGACAACTGTCGCAGCCGGAGCCGAAGCCGTACATCCGTTTACGTCCTTAACAGTAACTGTATAAGAGCCCGCCGCTACCGTAAATGTAGCAGAAGACTGGAAGTTGGTTCCGTCGATGCTGTAGGTAAGAGGAGCAAGTCCTGTTCCCGAAGCAGTGATAGTGAACGTGCTTCCTGAAGCCGTACACTGGTTGTTAACCGTAACGTTCGTAACAGCAGGCAGCGAATCAACAATTACATTAACTGTAGATTTAGCCGTACATCCGTTGGCATCTCTCACATAGACATCCCATGCAAGGTTTGCCCCTGAGTTCGTGTCCACAGTAAGGACATTGCTGCCGTTGTAAGCAGATGTCGGAACCGTAGAAGGGCTCTGAGCGAATGCATAGCTGTAGTTTGGCGTTCCGCCTGCAGCCGTAACCGTAATCTGAGCATTGTCGTTGTTGCAGTTCGCATTTGTGGCAACAGCAGAAGAAACCGTCAAGGCAGCCGAAGGCTGTCCGATAACAAGGCTTTCAGAGCTTGTACATCCTGTAGCGCTGTCTGTAACCTGAACAGTATAGGTCCCAGCTGAAGCATTGGTCAATGTCAATACATTTCCAGACTTGCTAACTGTACCTGTATTAGGCGTAATTGTATAAGTGTAGGCTCCCACTGTAGCATTTCCTGAAACTGTAAAAGTTCCTGATCCAGTGTTTCCTCCTCTACATAGAACGTCGCTTGTTTTGTTTGCAACAACCGAAATAGGCGTCGCAGAATTGATTATGAATGATTCGTTATAGTAGCATCCGTTGGCATCCGTAACCCTGAAGTTGTATGTCCCTGGAGCAAGACCTGCAAAAACACCTGTAGTGTTACTAGCAGCTGAGCCAGATGGAGAGGTGATTGCGAATGTCAATGGCGCAACTCCGTTTGTAGCCGTAGCCGTAACCGTAGTAGTAGTAGCCGTACA
>NZ_JBHLYW010000021.1:0-9369 GCF_042431625.1 Flavobacterium procerum
GTACAATGGAGCAACTTTAATTGCGAGTGCTACAAATTCAACTTACACGACTACAGGACTTGCAAACGGTGATGCTATTAGCGTTCGTATGACCTCAAACGCTTCACCTTGCTTGACTGGAAGCCCTGCAACTTCGAATGCCATAAATATGACAGTAAACCCAAATTTGCCAGCTAGTGTTAGCATTGCCGCTTCGCCAGCAGGAGCAATTTGTGCGGGTACTTCAGTAACATTCACAGCTACTCCTACAAACGGAGGAGGAGCACCAACATACCAGTGGTACAATGGAGCCACTTTAATTGCGAGTGCTACAAATTCAACTTATACGACTACAGGACTTGCAAACGGAAACAGTATTACGGTTCGCATGACATCCAATGCTTCGCCTTGCTTGACTGGAAGTCCTGCAACTTCGAATGCCATAAATATGACTGTAAACGCATTGCCGACAACTCCAACGACAAATGTCAATAGCAATGTTACTTGTACAAGTACAGGAAGTATAACATTAAGCGGATTGCCATCTTCAGGTACTTGGATAATTCACCAAACAGGAACTGCATCACAAAATATTCCAGGTACAGGTGTTAGCACTACTATTTCAGGACTGGCGGTTGGAACTTATAATTTTACAGTTGAAAATGCTTCTGGATGTATTTCGAATCAGGTAAGTGATAATATTACAGATAATTCTTCTACCACCTGGAATGGTACAAATTGGTCACAAGGACTTCCTAATAATACGAAAGCAGTAATTTTTGCAGCACCTTATACTATAACTGCAGATTTGCAAGCCTGCTCTTTGACTATAAATTCAGGAAATATTGTAACCGTGAATTCTAATGTAACGTTGACAATTACAAATGCGGTAACTACAAACGGACAATTAATCTTCGAAAACAACTCAAGTTTACTTCAGACCACTAATGCGACAAACAGCGGATATATCACCTACAAGAGAAGCACTCAGCTGGTAAAACGTTTTGATTTTACCTACTGGTCAACACCAGTGATTGGTGCCGACAACACTCTTCACAACTTGTCTCCAAATACATTGTTTGACAAATATTACAGTTATAATGCAGCTGGAGATAAATGGGTAATAGACAATCATGGAACAATCAACATGGCTTACGGAATTGGCTATATTGTGAGAGCGCCACAATCTTTTAGCACGACTGTTCCTGCTGTTTATACTGGATCATTCGTCGGTACGCCAAACAATGGGCCTTATACCATACACCCAGTTTCAGGAAAATGGAATCTTATCGGTAACCCATATCCTTCTGCTCTTGATGCCGAAGAATTGATCGATGTAAACCACCTCGCGGGAACAGACATAGGAGCTATGTATTTCTGGACTCATAATACGCCGCCAAGCAGTTCTATTGGAGGTAATGCAACAAACAATTACACAAGCAACGATTATGCGGTATACAGTCTTGCCGGAGGTGTTGTGACTACAAGCGGTGCGGCCAGCCCGAGCGGTTACATAGCATCTGGACAAGGTTTCTTTGTGCAGCCAGCTGGAAATTCAATCTTGTTCAACAACAGCATGCGTGTCAGCGGAAACAATACACAGTTCTTTAAAACTTCTGCATCGGCTAAAACGGAGAGAAACCGTGTATGGCTGAATTTCACCAACGCTCAAGGTGCATTCAAACAGGCGCTTATTGGATATGTTGAAAATGCGACCAACAAAATGGATACAAATTATGATGCCGTGACAATGGCAAGCAACAGCTATGTTGATTTCTACAGTATCAACGATAAAGACCTTTTAACTATCCAAGCACGTGCGCTTCCTTTTGACAAAGCCGACATTGTTCCTCTAGGATACAAGACTACTGTTGCTGGTAATTTCACAATCGGAATCGACCATACAGACGGATTATTTGCAGAGCAGGCAGTCTATCTTGAAGACAAGAAAACAGGCGTAATCCATGACCTAAGAACTGCGGACTATACTTTTGCGACAGCTGTAGGTACTTTTGCAGATCGTTTCGTGCTTCGCTACACTTCTAAAACGCTTGGAACTGGAGATTTTGAAAACTTAGAAGATAGCGTGCTGATTGCGGTGAAAGACAAAACCGTAAACATCATTTCGACTAAGGAAAATTTAAAGGAAGTAACTGTTTTTAATGTTGGAGGTCAGTTGGTTTTCAATAAAAATAAAATCAATACAACCGAATTAAAAATAAATGATTTACAGGTAGCCGAACAAGTTTTATTTGTAAAAGTAACTTTAGAAAATGGTCATACTTTGACGAAGAAAATCATTTTTTATTAATGCTTTAAAGTCTGCTTAATATATAAAAAGAGTCCATTCTGCTACAAAAGAATGGGCTCTTTTTTTTTGAAATATCCCTAAATTTAGGGATTGCATATTCTAAACCAGTCAACTAATTTTAGGTTAATTCTTGCTTTTTATTAACCTGAAACATTTAGACTTTGGTTAGAAAATTATTTTGTATAGTGATTCTGTTTCTTTTTCAGCTGAAGCCCTTACTTTTTGCGCAGCAGGGAAAAATGGATGCTTCATTTAATACCTTCGATGACGGTTTGAGTGGAGATGGTTTTGATAATGCAGTTAGAGCTTTAGTTCTACAACCAGATGGCAATATGATTGTCGGAGGAGACTTTCTAAGTTTAAATGGATCTCCAGTATCTTATTTAAGCCGATTGAAACCAGACGGTACGATTGACGAAAATTTTCTAACTGGTAGCGGTATTAGTGGTAAAGTTTATGCCATTTATCTGATGTCTGATGGTAAAATTTTAGTCGGAGGAAGCTTTACCTCTTTTAACGGACATAATACCGGAAGATTGGTTCGATTAAATGCAGATGGGTCTTACGATGCTTCATTCAATTCAAACATCGGCGCTACAACCGGGATTATTTATGATATCGCTGTACAATCTGATGGGAAAATTGTAATTGTCGGGAGTTTTACCAAATACAATAATGTAACTGTAAACCGTATTGCTCGTATATTTCCGGACGGTACTTTAGACACTTCTTTTTCAACAGGAACAGGCTCTTCTCTTAATGTTACAAGTGTCAAAACCTTATCTGATGGAAAAGTCATTATTGGAGGTAATTTTTCTTCTTTTAATGGAAACACAGTAAATCGTATTGCAAGATTGAATTCCAATGGAAGCGTCGACTTTAGTTTTAATATCGGAATCGGTTTTAATGATGATGTAAATGCTATCGAAATTCAAAGCGATGGAAAAATAGTTGTAGGAGGCAATTTTACTGATTTTAACGGAATTACGGCAAATCGAATTATTCGTCTGAATGCAGACGGAACTCGCGACAGCTCTTTTAACACGGGCTCAGGATTCAGCAAAGAAGGGATTCAGGTTTTAAAAATAGATTTGGAAGGAAATATGATGGCTGGTGGTTCTTTTACCGGTTTTTATAATGGAATAGATGTAAATCGAGTCGTTTTTCTAAATCCAGATGGTGAGATAAGAACCAACTTTGATATTGGTTCAGGGCCTGCATCGGCTTCCGTTTTTGCTTTAGCTTTTGATGATGAAAATTCATGGTTTATAGGCGGTTCGTTTTCTATTTTTGATGGAGTAAATCAAGGCAGGCTAGCAAAAGTTGATAGCGAAGGGGAACATGATATTTCGTACTTGGCTGCAGGAGTAGGTTTTGATAATTCAGTTTTGGATATTCTGCCTTTAGAAAACGGTAAAATAATCGCAGCAGGGAGTTTTAAAAAATTTAATAACAATCCAGTTTCCAGAATTGCTTGCCTGTTAGAAGACGGTACTTTAGATCCTGGTTTTAATACTAGCAGCAACGGAGCTGATAATTTCATTAAAGCTCTTATTAAGCAGTCAGATGGTAAAATAATCGCAGCTGGAAATTTTTTAAAATACAACAACATAAGCTCAAGTCGTATTGTGCGGATTTTGAGTGATGGTTCTATTGATGCCAGTTTTAATATCGGAAAAGGATTTAACAACCAAGTTTATTGTATGGCGCTACAGTCAGATGGTAAAATTATTGCAGGCGGAAATTTTGCTTCTTATAATGGAATTGCCTCAGGGAAAATTGTCAGGATTCTTCCAGACGGATCTCGCGATTCCAGTTTCAATCCTGGCAGCGGGGCAGATGGAATCATACAATCTGTTATAGTGCAACCTGATGGAAAAATTCTAGTTGGGGGAAATTTTTCAAATTTTAATGGAATAGAACATCTAAAACTAGTACGGCTCAATTCCGATGGCAGTATAGATTCTTCCTTTAACGTTGGTTTTGGCTTTGATAAGTATGTCTATGCGATGGCATTGCAACCTGACGGTAAAATAATGGTTGGAGGTAATTTTTTGACATTCAATAAGACTTCACAAAAACGAATTGTACGATTGAATGCAGACGGTAGTTTAGATGCCAGTTTTGATTCAGGAATCGGTTTTAGCAAAGGAGATGTCAGAAGTATTTTTATACAGCCAGATAACAGAATTATCATTGGAGGAACTTTTTCGGGAACTTATAAAAGCAGTCCATCATTGCGTTTGATACGTGTAATGCAAAACGGAACTTACGATTCGTCATTTTCTGTTGCGCTTAATAATACATTGTATTCGATGAGGATTTCTGCAGATTACAGATTAGTAATTGGAGGAAGTTTTAATTCGGTTTCAGGTATTTCCAAACATAGAATTGCAAAGTTGAGGCTTTGTTTAGATTCGACGGTTTGGGATGGTAGTAATTGGTCAAATGGGTTTCCGTCGGGAGGAAAAGAAGTGGTGTTTAAAGAAAATTTTCCCAGTCTGACTTCTGCAAATGTCTGCAGTTGTACAATCGAAAATCAAAAAACAGTTACGCTATTAAGTGGCAATTCTTTAGGAATTGAATTTTCGTATGGCGGTTCAGGGACACTTATTCTCGAAAATTCTGCAAGTCTGTATCAGTCAGATGATGATATGGTAAATACAGGAGTTATCCATTTAAAAAGAAAAACACAACCCGTATTAAGATATGATTTCACCTATTGGTCATCTCCTGTTAATCATCAAAAGCTGATTGATCTTTCTCCTAATACATTGGTAGATAAATATTGTTCCTATAATAGTGTTTTAGAGAAGTGGAAAATTGAACTTCCCGAAAATGTAATGGCAGTTGGAAAAGGTTATATTATTAGAGCGCCGCAAAATTTTTCTTCGACCCAAAGATCAATTTTTGAAGCAGTTTTTAAAGGTGTTCCTAATAATGGAAAAGTTGAAATAAATTTTGAGGTGCCAGACAATAACTATCTAATAGGAAATCCATATCCCTCAGCTATCGATGCTTCATTATTCTTGAAGAAAAATGCATTAAAAACCAAGGGAGCGCTTTACTTTTGGACTCACAATACGCCTATTACCCATAACAATTACACCGCAGACGATTATGCTGTTTATAATCTTTTAGGAGGAACTTCTACGAGACCTGCTCTTTCGTCAGGAATTAATGATTCAGAACCAGATGGCACAATTGCGGCTGGCCAGTCTTTTTTTATTAAAAGTAATACTTCTGGAACTATTGAATTTAATAACAGCATGCGTATTCCTGGCCGAAACGGTTCATTTTTTAAGTCTTCTAAAAACGAAATAAATACTGGTACAGACGAAAAGCATCGAGCATGGATTAATTTAGAAAATACCGAAGGAATCTTCAAACAGATTTTAGTTGGATATACTCCCGATGCTTCTAATTCTTTTGATCTATTATACGATGCTGAAGATATGAATGCCAATGCAGCTGCCGATTTCTATAGCTTGGTAGATCAAACGAAACTTGTTATTCAGGGAAGGGCAATGGCTACTGTTGAAAACGATACAATCGTACTTGGATTTAATACAATATTAAAGGGAAATTTCAGTCTGAAATTAGATCATCAGGATGGGTTTTTTAATACAACCGATTTATATTTGGAAGATCGAGACTTGAAAATTATTCACAATCTTACCCAAAGTCCGTATAATTTTAATTCTGAAGCAGGAACTTTTAACAAACGTTTTATTTTAAGATTTCAAAGTGAATTTTTGCATACTACAAATCATTTGGCTAATAATGACAATATATTTGTTGCCGTCAATAAGAATGTAATCACTGTTGAATCTCAAAATCAAAACATAAAAAAAGTCACTATTTATGATGTTTCCGGTAATAAACTCTACACTGCTATCGGCTTAAAAAATAAAATCAGGATTGAAGATTTACGTTCAAGCCATCAGGTTCTCTTATTAAAAATTCTTTTAGATGACGAGACAGTCCAGATTAAAAAAATAATTTTTTAAGAATTAGAATCCAATATTTTAAATGTTGGATTTTTTTTGTGGAATTAAATCTTAAATATTCTCAAAAAATCAGAGTGTAAACCAAATGTTGAAATTGATTTTGATTTCAAATATTAACAGTTTTTTCTTATAATTAAGTAAAGTGATGGTTAAGGTGTTAAATTTCAATGGTTTAACTAAAAACCTGTAAATTCGCGTAAATAAAATCGTACCTTGTTGTTGGTTTTTGTCGGTAAACAACATTAAAATCCGACAAACTCACAAACTAAAAGACATTAGAACTATTTTTTCGACTCCTTTTTTACTAAAAACTAAGTTTTTAGATTGTACACGCCCTCAGAAATTGACTAAATTTTAAAGCTTTTTTTGAGAAAAAAACTATAACATCTAAGAGGGTAATTGTCCTTTTTAAGAATAATTTTTTTTGAAAGTGCTTTAAAATTTTTAAATGATTTTTTAATAAGCCAGTATTCGATTTTTAATTTTAAAATACCACCAATGAAAAAAAAATTACTTTCGACGCCCCTTACTTTTCAACTTTTAAATCAATCTTTAATAGCTTCTCCATATAATCTTCGGAAAGCTATATCCTATAAAATATTTCTTCCGATTATCCTGTTCTTTGTTTCTAATTTTATGAGTGGGCAGGCTACAATTTCCCATACATTTAACTCCAATAATTCAGTCATAGTTCCTAACGGTCTGACTTCGATGAATATTCAGGCTTGGGGAGGCGGTGGATCTGGAGGAGGAGCTGCCAATTCAGCTGCAGGTTATGGACGAGGTGGATCCGGAGGAGGAGGAGGAGCTCGCGCTACAGCTAGCATCACGGTTACTCCGGGGGCTACTATATCTGCTGTGGTTGCTGCTGCTGTTTCTGGAACGGCAGGAGCAAATGGTACTGCAGGAAATTTTTCAACCATTTCGGGATATCAGTCCTCTATTTATGCTTCTGGTGGTGCAGGAGGTTTAGCTAATGCAACGGGAGACATTACCGTCACCTATCCAGGAGGAGCCGGTGGATCTACAGGCGCTGGCACGGTAACAGCGGGTGACGCTGGGGGAGTTGGAACAACAGCTGTATTAAGTCTTTTACTTTCTTCTGGAGTTGGGGGAAATTCTCCGGGTGGTGGTACAGGAGGGGCTAGTGTTTTTAGTCTACTCATAGGACAGAACAATCCTGGAAATGCGGGTAACCCCCCAGGTGGAGGAGGAAGTGGCGGGATGAATTGTAATGGAGGAGCCGCTCAGGCCGGAGGAGCAGGAGCCGCAGGCCGTGTTATTATTGGTTACACTTGTCCAACTTATGGTTTTAACTCTATTATTGCTGCACCAGCTTGTGTTACTTCGGGAACAACCTTAGTAACATTGACAGGATTGGCAGCCAATCTGCCAGTTGGAACTTATGATGTTACTTATAACCGAACTAATCCAAACGCATCCTCTCAAACTGCAACCATGACGGTAAGTGTTGCAGGAACGGGAACTTTTACCGCTTCAGGTTTTAATGTAGTTGGTACGAATAGTACAGTAACAGTAACTTCTATAAAATCACAAGCTTGTACTTCGACAATAAGCTCAAGTAATACATCTCCTACCTTTGTAGTTTCGGCAGCTACCGTTGGAGGTGCTGTGACAGGAACTACAACAATTTGCGCAGGAGCAAATAGCGGAACTTTAACACAAGGTGGGAATAATGGGACAATATTGAAATGGCAATCATCAACAGATTCATTTGCAACTTTTACAGATATTCCCATTACAACAACAACTTATAGTCCTGGAGCTTTAAATGTTACAACACAATTTAGAGCAGTAATTCAAAACGGGGTCTGTGATCCTACGAATTCAACTCCGGCCACAATAACCGTCAATCCTTTACCACAGGGAAGTTTATCCGCAAATGGCCCGTTCTGTGCGACAGGCACCGGCCAGCTGACCTTTACGCAAACCGCCGGAACAGGACCTTATACGGTTATTTATAATGACGGAACGGCCAACCGGACAGCCAATAATGTTTCCAGCGGAACGCCGTTTGCGACTTTCACTACTCCAGTCACATCTACAACGACCTATACCTTGGTTTCGGTAACCGGTTCGAATAGCTGTTCCAGAAGCAGCGGCTTTACGGGCGCTTCAGCGACCATCACTGTAAATCCACTGCCTCAGGGAAGTTTGTCCGCAAATGGATCGTTCTGTGCGACAGGCACCGGCCAGCTGACCTTTACGGAAACCGCCGGAACAGGACCTTATACGGTTATTTATAATGACGGAACGGCCAACCGGACAGCCAATAATGTTTCCAGCGGAACGCCGTTTGCGACTTTTACTACTCCAGTCACATCTACAACGACTTATACCTTGGTTTCGGTAACAGGCTCGAATAGCTGTTCCAGAAGCAGCGGCTTTACGGGCGCTTCAGCGACCATCACTGTAAATCCACTGCCTCAGGGAAGTTTGTCCGCAAATGGCCCGTTCTGTGCGACAGGCACCGGCCAGCTGACCTTTACGGAAACCGCCGGAACAGGACCTTACACGGTTATTTATAATGACGGAACGGCCAACCGGACAGCCAATAATGTTTCCAGCGGAACGCCGTTTGCGACTTTCACTACTCCAGTCACATCTACAACGACCTATACCTTGGTTTCGGTAACCGGTTCGAATAGCTGTTCCAGAAGCAGCGGCTTTACGGGCGCTTCAGCGACCATCACTGTAAATCCACTGCCTCAGGGAAGTTTGTCCGCAAATGGCCCGTTCTGCGCGACAGGCACCGGCCAGCTGACCTTTACGCAAACCGCCGGAACAGGACCTTATACGGTTATTTATAATGACGGAACTGCCAACCGGACAGCCAATAATGTTTCCAGCGGAACGCCGTTTGCGACTTTCACTACTCCAGTCACATCTACAACGACCTATACCTTGGTTTCGGTAACAGGCTCGAATAGCTGTTCCAGAAGCAGCGGCTTTACGGGCGCTTCAGCGACCATCACTGTAAATCCACTGCCTCAGGGAAGTTTGTCCGCAAATGGCCCGTTCTGTGCGACAGGCACCGGCCAGCTGACC